>NZ_JAAHFV010000023.1:0-52422 GCF_010672755.1 Moorena sp. SIO1F2 | reverse complement strand
CGATTCCCGATTCCCGATTCCCGATTCCCGATTCCCGATTCCCGATTCCCGATTCCCGATTCCCGATTCCCGATTCCCGATTCCCGATTCCCGATTCCCGATTCCCGATTCCCGATTCCCGATTCCCTGTTCCCTATTCCCTTGACTAGATCAATTAAATTGCTGAGCATAAAACCGAGCATAACGACCACCTTTCTCTAACAGTCCCTCATGGTTTCCAGATTCAACAATTCGTCCTTGTTCTACTACTATAATCCGGTCAGCACGGCGCACTGTTGCTAATCGGTGAGCAATAATAAAAACAGTGCGGTCTTTCATAATCCGTTCTAAGGCTTCTTGTACCAAGGCTTCTGATTCTGAGTCTAAAGCGGAGGTGGCTTCATCGAGAATCAAGATTCTAGGATCGAGCAATACCGCTCGTGCGATCGCAATCCGTTGTCGTTGCCCTCCCGATAAATTAATTCCCCTCTCCCCTACCCAAGTGTGATATCCTTGGGATAGTTTAATAATGAACTGGTGAGCATTGGCAATCTTAGCCGCTTCCTGAACAGCTTTAAAGTCAGGTTTTAACTGACCAAAGGCAATATTTTGAGCAATAGTACCTGAAAAGAGAGTAGTATCTTGGGGGACAATGCCAATCTGACGCCGTAGACTATTGAGGGTAATATCTTGGATATTGATCCCATCAATCAGGATTTCTCCAGATTGCGGATCATAGAAGCGAGGCAGGAGATTAACCAAAGTAGTTTTACCAGCACCCGAAGCGCCTACTAATGCGATCGCCTCTCCCGCAGCAATTTCTAAATTCAAATTTCTCAGTACAGGCTCACCAGGTTGATAACCAAAGCTGACATTACAGTATTCCACCCTACCCGTTGCTGGGGGTAAAACTATAGCGCTTGGCTTTTCAATTACCGTTGGCTCAAGGGCAAATAGTTCAAAGATGCGGTCTATCGATGCTTCTCCCTGTTTGAACTCATTATAGTTTTGGGTTAAGATGTTGATCGGATCAATCAACATAGCAACACCGATACCGTAACTGACAAACTTGGAAGCGGTGAGGTTACCCTCAGCAATCTGCCATGCTCCCAACAATAATAGTAACAAGAAGCACAAGGCTTCGAGAAAACCAACTATTGGAAACTGAATTGCTCTGAGGCGTTCAGCAGCATACTTGGCTTTGCGGTTGTTTTCTGCTTCTTGACTAAATTTTTCCAGGGTATAGTCTTCTGCGGCAAAAGCTTGGATTAAGCGAATCCCGCTAAACACTTCCGTCAGCATTGCGGACAAATCCGATATCCGATTTTGGCTGCGATGGGAGAATTTACGGATCTGTTCCCCAAACCAACCAATCAACAAGCCCATCAATGGTGCAATAATTACTATGGCTAGGGTCAGTTCTGGATTAATATAGATGACAGCAGTTAGTACTACAATCAGTTGCAAGACACAAGGAATAAAATCACGAACAATTTTGTAAATCACCTCCCCAATCCGATCGAGGTCTTCCGTGAGTCGGTAGGTAAGGTCACCAGTTCTAGCAGCTTCAAAGTAACCAATACTGAGGCGCTGCAAATGGTTAAAAACGTTTTGGCGTAAATGGAGGGCAATCTGTAGTGAAGCTTTTGCTGATAGGGTATATAAACAGTACTGCGCTATTTTCTGGGTCAGAAACACAACAGCAGCTAACCCAGCTAGCTGAAGACTCCTGACCAGTTTTCCCTGTCCGACCACATCAAAAAAGGGCTCAGATAGCCAAAGGAGTAGGGGCCAGCAGACGGTGAATACTAATGTAGAAACCAATGTCTGGGCCAGAGTTAAGCCTTGGGAACGAAGGTAAGGTCGCAGTTGCCAGTAACTAGAGTGGGGTTTCAAGTGTCAATCGGGAGAATGATGGCTTCTGTTTTAACCTATCACTTACGGTTAGCTGATGGTGATAAGTCCCGGATTTGCCCAGGCAATGCCCATCCTACAGACTACAGACTTCCCAAAATGCGATTGACCTACGGTCACGCTACGCGATCGCACTACGTTCTGTGTGACCATGACCATTATTGTGATATCCTGATCATTGGTTGGTATTCAAAGTAAGAACTACTGTGCCCTTAAGAATAATAATTTTATCTGTCTTCGAGCTTCAAGCCCCAAAAAGCATTTCACTCTCAGGTAAATCAGGATGTGATTAAACCACTGCACAACACCATAGAAGCATTTAAGACCAGATAATATGGATTTCCCAGGTTAAATAAATTTGGGCGTTATCAATCATTTTTGTCCCTCCAGTTCAAGACCAGTCCCATTCAAGGCAATCAGATTAAGCAACCGTTGTAATGGTTAGTGAACATAACTTGGAATAGCTCTATTCCCTTTGGTTTCAAAATAAAGCGATGCAGCGCGGTCTTGGGGGTTTCCCCCACTCGCTATTGCATCAAGACAGGAAATCAGAGTTGTGTCTAGGTTCAGGGCACCAAAGAGGATATCAAATGCATGTGATCAGCTATCGACGTTTGCGGGAATTTAGTGAAAAACACGCTGATTGCCATGATGCTCTCGATAACTGGTATAAGATTGCCAATCAGGCTACTTGGTCTAACTTAGTTGAGGTACAATCAGTTTTTAGAAAAGCTGAAGCAGTAGGAAATTTTACAGTTTTTAATATTAAGGGGAATAAGTACCGCTTAATTGTAAGTATAGATTATGAAAAGCATTTAATTTACATCAAGTATATTCTGAATCACGCAGAATACGACTATAATAACTGGAAGAATGACCCTTACTTTTAATCAAAAGCCATACAAAAAACTGTTAGTAAAATATCAACCTAAAATGATTAAAACAGAAGAAGAGAATGAAAAAGCTTTAGCTTTTGTAGAAGAGTTGATGCACCGACCTAAACGAACACCAGAAGAAGATGAAATTTATGAATTGCTGATTACATTAATTGAAAAATTTGAACAAGACTATTACTCCCCAGGGATTAGATCTGAGCCTCAGTCTATGTTACTTTTTTTAATGGATCAAAAAGACATAAAACCAGCGGATTTAGTGGGAATTATTGGCTCTCAAAAAACCGTTGATGACATCGTTAATGGGAAGCGAGAAATTAGCAAATATCAAGCCAAAACCTTGGGAGTTTTTTTTCAAGTTGATCCCAGTTTGTTTATGTAAAAAAAGCTCAAATCAAAATTTGGTAATACCTCAGTTCGATTTATAATAGTGTTGTCCATACTTATGAGGTACAAAGAAGTTTTTTACTATTCCCTATTCCCTAAAACTAATAAATTATGTACTTTAGCCAATTGCTTCTTTTGAAAACCCATAGCTAGTAATGCTGGGCGGAATTTAAAATTCAAAATTATGGCAGTCGCTCATGGGGGAAACCCCCAAGACCGCGCTGCATCGCTTTGAAAAGTATCTTTATTTCCGCCGTGCCTTACTATGGGATTGCTAAACTAAGGAATGATCTTAATGATCTTAAGTAATGATCTTAAGTATAGTTGGATCAGTTACCGATTACTCATTACCGATTACCGATTACTCTAAGTCTCACTCAATACCCAATTCACCAAAGTACGAACTGGAAAGCCAGTCGCACCAGAATTATTACAACCATTTTCTTTCTCAGTCCAAACTGTTCCAGCAATATCGATATGTACCCAAGGCGTTTCCTTAACAAATTGCTTCAAGAACAACGCTGCCGTAATCGAACCAGCTGCACGGGGCCCAGTATTTTTGAAATCAGCAATTTGAGACTTTAATCCCTCAAAGTACTTCTCTTCCATGGGCATCTGCCAGAGTTTTTCACCAGCCGCTTCTGCTGCCTCTTTAAACTGTTGCGCTATGGTTTCATCGGTTGTCCATAAACCAGCAATATCATTTCCCAATGCTACAACACAGGCACCAGTCAAGGTCGCTAAATCTGCGATCGCATCCACCTCTAATTTTTCCGCAAACACTAAAGCATCTGCTAGGGTCAGTCTTCCTTCCGCATCCGTATTATTGACTTCAATCGTCTTACCATTAGAAGCAGTAAGAATATCCCCTGGGTGCATAGCATGACCACTAATCATATTCTCCGTGGCCGCACTGATAAAGTGAACTTCGACATCTGGCTTTAACTGGCCAATTGCCTTAGCAGTCCCCAAGGTAGCCGCCGCACCCCCCATATCGATTTTCATAGTCTCGATGCCACTACCAGCACCTTTAAGATTCAAGCCACCGGAGTCAAAGGTTAACCCCTTACCCACAATCGCTAATTTGCGTTTTGGCGTGCCATCAGGTTTGTAGGTAATATGAATAAACTTGGGGGGCAGATCTGAAGCTTTGGCAACCCCTAGGAAAGCACCCATTCCCAGTTCTTCACAGGCTTCCCTGTCCAAGATTTCCAGGGAAAAACCATACTCTGAGGCCAGCTCCTCTGCTGTCTTAGCCAAACTAATTGGTGTCACCTCATTAGCTGGTGCTGCCACCAACTCTCGTGCCAAAATTACACCTTCACAGATTTTCTGAGCCTTATCAATCCCTGCTTCTTGCCCAGCCAATCCCAGTAAATCAATCTGTTCGAGCTTTGCGCCCTTATCCTCGGATTCCGACTTAAAGCGATTGTCTTGGTGTAGTGCCAGGATTATCCCCTCAGTGATCACTTGTGCCGTTACTGTGGGGTCATCATTAACCACGGGTAGGCTAATTCCAAGAGTTGTAATCTTTTGCTGTTTCGCAGTCCGGGCAATTGTGGCACTCCCACGGCGCAGTGTATCTAACTTCAGGTCATCTGGTTTACCCAATCCGACCAGGATAATTTTACGGATTGGGCTACCGGATCCCACACGGGTGACAGCAGAACTATTAGCGCTAGCTTTAAATTCTGTTTCCTCGATCAATTCTGTGATCGTACCAGCCAGTTTCTGATCCAACTCGGCTAAATCACCAGTCAGGTCTACAGCATCCTCAAATAACCCAATGGCTAGGGCATCGCCAGTCCAGTCTAACCGTGGTGTATCGATCCCTCGAATTTCCATATTTTTCTCTGTCTAGGTAGTTAAAATGAATAGTTTTGAGACCAATACCATAACAGATATCGACTGGTAATGGGGTGAGGGGTGTGGCGGGTAGTTAGTGTCAAGATTGTTGAAATTTTATCTGACGATTAACGAAAAAAACATTCTATCTGTGTTATACTTATAATTTATAATCATAAACTATCAATAAACTTGTTCCGGATCGAGACGTTTATGGCTCAAAATATCGAGTCAGTTAACACACAAAAAATAAATCCTCGACAACGCTATACGAAACTAAACATTTTTGTCGAGGTCTTACTGGCTTGACGAGGTAAGCCAAACTAGAAAGAAGTGTTCTATTGACTTAAGTGATGCTTTATTGTATATCCACTTGAGGAATATTTCCCCTTAATCGCTGATTTCTGGTTTCCATCCTATGCCTCTGCTCGACCCCAACCGTTCTTATAGCTTCAGTGAAATAGCCAAACTGAAAACTCCGACGGATGAAATCTTGGCAGAATATGGCTATTCACTAGAACGTAGCTTATTGGATTTACGGCAATATCGGGGTGAGTTAGATCGATTGCAGGAGCGCCAATCACGCCTCGAAGAAATTTTACCTTACCTGGATCTGAGCAACGAACAATCCCGGCGGGAGATGTTAATTGCACCTGTGATGGCAGATTTGATTCACTACACAAGGGCGCAGTTGCGAATTGAGTATTCACTCAAGGTAAGCAATCAGCTTCAAGGCGCGTTGGACTATTTGCTCAGGACAACGACTAATCTGTTAGTGGTTGAGGCAAAGCAAGAGGATCTTACCAATGGTTTCACTCAGATGGCAGTGGAACTGATTGCCCTCGATCAATGGGAAAAATGCCCATCGGTTGAGCAACAGCCACAGCTATTTGGAGCGGTTTCAACTGGAACAATCTGGCAGTTTGGTATTCTGCACCGTCAAGACAAATTAATCACCCAACAATTGACTCTCTACCGCGTACCAACTGATTTAGATCCCTTAACCAGAATTCTGATCGCAGCGCTCTCTAGCAGTAATTGAGTAAGAGAGCCACTGCTCTATTGTTGAGCAACTTGAGGAATATTTCCTCTCAAACCAGTCATCAACTTCAAGGCATAAATCTTCACTGGACGAATCCGGCGCAGCATCCATAACCCGAGACGGCGTATCCCCACTATTGGTAACCAGTTGTTGGAAAACATCCGATCCAGGGTATCGGTAAACCCTAAGATGACCAGATTCTCTTGCTTGCGCCAGTTTTCATAGCGATTAAGAACCTCTATCGATCCAATATCTTCCCCTGCTTGGTGTGCTTCAGTCAAGACTTGGGCAAGGGCAGCAGCATCGCGAATGCCGAGGTTTAGTCCTTGACCACCGACAGGATGGCAACAATGGGCAGCATCACCAATTAGTGCCAATCGTGACTGAATATAGCGATCGCTCTGCATCAATTGCACTGGAAACAAATAGCGATCGCATTCCAACTCCAAGCGACCCAACAGACCACCAGTGTAGTATTCCAGCTTAGCGAGAAACTTTTCTTCATCTAGTTCTTGTAACGCTTTTGCTTCAGCATGGGGTGCTGTCCACACTACCTGGCAGCGATTCTCTGACAAGGGCAGCACCCCCATCGGACCACTAGGCCAGAAGCGTTCAAAAGCCGTATTATTATGGGGCTTTTCGGTTTTAATCCGGGCAGTCACACAAGATTGCCAGTATTTCCAGCCACGAGTCGTAATCCTAGCCTTAGTCCGAATTTGCGATCGCGCTCCATCCGCCGCCACCACTAGCCGTGTCCTAATTCGATGCTGAGTATCACCCTCCTTGACAGTAATCTCCACCCCAGACTCCTGATAGTCTACATCCACTACTTCTGCTGGACACAGCCAGTCAACATTGGGGCAATCTGTCAAAAATTCTTGCAACGACGTTAGCACCGGACGGTGTTCTCCCACATACCCTAGGGCGTTGGTACCTAAATCTGAAGGGGAAAAATGCACCACACCGGAATGGTTAGCATCGGAAAGCCTGATCTGCCGAAATGTGCTAATCTGTGGCAGGATTTTATCCCAAACCCCAATACCTGCGAAAATACGCCCTGAGAGGATAGACAAAGCATAGGCTTGTACCCTGGCAACTGCCACTGACTTGGGTTTGGCTTCTATGAGTAATACGCTCAACCCAGAATGTTTCAACGCACAGGCCAGGGTAGAACCAGTAATGCCACCCCCGACAATGGCTAGGTCGTAATCAAAACTTTGATGGGTTGCTGAGGTAGTTTGAATCAGCAGTTCCAGCGCCATAACTATAGTAGTAAGTGTCTCGGTAAATAGTAATATATACTCTTTTTCATTTTGACGCTTTTAGATCAACCCATCAACTGATCCAATTTTGCTCAACCTGGAAACACACGACTTAACTCTAGGGACAAATCTCCAAGACCAGGAATGGTAACCGTTTCATTGGGCAACACTACCCGTTTGACCAAAAATTTTGGGTTTCAAGCCTGGCCTATGGCCACGCTAGGCGAACGCCCTTCTAGGGCGACTTTTCCAGAAGTTATAAAAAAAATAGTGTATAATATATCTAAGTGTGTAGCCTAGCACAGGCAGGATTCGTCGGTACTGCCTCACTCAACAACGACGTAAAGCGATGCTAGTACACGAGGCGCGAAAAACCTCTAAAACGCATGGGTCTTAACAGACACCGAAAACCAGTAAAGTACAAATTAAAAGTATATAACGTACCGTGGGGCACACGGGAACGGTAAATCCCAACGCTTAGGGAGACAAGCCCACTGGGGTTAGTTAAATTAGGCTCAATATTTGGTTCTTCTGGACGGATATTTGGCTTAAGTATTGCCTTTCAGGATAACTAATTTTAAGGCATGTCGTAGAACTAAGAATCCCCGCTCTTATAGGGCGGGGAGTGTCAAGCGATAGCCGAAATTTCTTTGAGTATCTTGATAGGGCTGAGTATAGCACTCTAGTTGACCAGCCACCAGGTTAACAATCCAGTAATCCTGAATTTGGTTTTCTGAATATAAGGATAGCTTTACGGTTTGGTCATACTCCAGGGTTGAATCTGACACCTCAATCACTAGGAATATATCCTTTGGATAAGGGTGATTTGGCAAGTAGTCATCCGCCTGACCCCATGCGATCGCAACATCCGGTTCCGGTTCACTGTCGTTCGATAGGATGATTGGTTCCTGTCCCCGTACCACCCCACGGTCGCCTACTAGTCTGTCCAACTCTCGCCATAACTTAGTGTTGCAAACCGAGTGGGACGTACCCTTCGCCACCATTTGTATTAACTCTCCCCGAATCAACTCCACCCGGTCATCTTCTGTTAGAAAACCATTATCAATCAAGCGATGATAGTCAGCTAGGCTAAAGCGTTTAGTTTTGATCAGGGTCATGATAACTTAACTTTAAAAATACAGCTTAATTGTATGAGGGGTTATCCGTTTCCCATTTATCAACCCGTGCCTCTAGTGCCTTTAGTTTTTGAGTCCAAGTTATGGGTTTAATCACCCCAATATCAATTAATTTAATATTCACTATATTATGCTAAAATAGGCTTTAATTTTCAGCTTCTGGTAACCAATCCTGATCTAAAATCAATTCAAGAGAATAGGGGCAAGCCTCTGGGAAAACCGAAACAGACATTCCTGTTTGCTGGGCTGCCTTACGGCGAGCCCGCTGATAGCTTTGTTCCAGCTGCTCAGCGGGATAGCTCCTGAGACTGGGACTATCTTCAATAGCTAACTCAATCTGAGTCCGAGCGTCAGTAATCGAATCCAGCCAGCTATCGGAGCGACGCTGATGCTGGTATTGCCACTTGAGCAAATGCAAAAGCAGGCGAATCAATTGGCTAGTAATTCCCCGCCTTTCACTCTTGCCCAAGTCTTCAACCTCCTCAATCAGATTTTCTAAGTCAATCTCTTGCCAACGACCTTCTCGCAACAACTGTGCTGTTTGTTGTGTCCAGGAATTAAAGTCTTTTGTGTATGCTTTTTCCACAAGTGTCTCTCCCTTTCTATACCCAATTTATCTCTTACTTTATTAACTCTTGCCTCTTGCCTCTTGCCTCTTGCCTCTTGCCTCTTGCCTCTTGCCTCTTGCCTCTTGCCTCTTGCCTTTCCTTAATCCAGTCTATTTTGATTTGGGTTTAATACCATCACAAAGAGTGCGATCGCTTTCATCGATTGCAGAATTGTGCTTGAGATAATCCCCTACCCAATCACAAGCCCGACCCAGAAGGTCATTGAAATCTAAACTTAGATCCATATCCCACATAATCACATTGCCACTGGAGTCAGATGAAGCCAGGATTTTGCCATCGGGACTGAAACTGAGGCTAAAAACGCCATCATTATGTCCAATCAGAGTTTCAAGTTCTTGCCCCTTCAAATTCCAGAGTTTAACCGTTTTGTCACCACTAGCCGAAGCAATCATCTTGCCATCTGGGCTGAAACTGACGCTAAACACCTTACCCTTATGCCCTTTGAGAGTTCGGATTTCTTTACCGTCTCTACTCCAAAGTTTAACTGTTTCGTCCTCACTACCAGAGACAAGCATCTGACTGTCGGGACTAAAACTGACACTCCAAATTACATCATCATGACCTTTGAGGATAGTAGGAGTTAAGCAAAAAGGCAAAAAATTTGTGTTATGGTCTGAGCCAACTGCTGGTTTTAAGTTTGCTGCTTTTAAGTTTACTGATTTTAAGTTTGCTGATTTTAATTCACCATTACATAAGTTTCCCCGACTCCAAAGCTTGATAGTATTATCATCACTACCAGCAGCAATCATCATACCATCGGGACTAAAATTAACACTTCTAACCGCAGCCCTAAGCTTTTTAAACCTTTGGCGTTCTCTTCCTTTAAAAGTCCAAAGCTTGACAGCTTTATCCCAACTGCCAGATACAATCGTCTGACTGTCAGGGCTGAAACTAACGCTAAAGACTCCAGCCTGATGCCCCTGGAGTGTTTGGATTTTTTTACCATCCTTACTCCAAAGTCTAACCTTACTATCCCGGCTACCTGTAGCAATAGTTTTGCCATCGGGGCTGAAACTAACACTAAACACTACATCCCTGTGGTTTTCTAGAACCTTTGGAGTCAAACAAAAATCCACCACATTGATAGTTTTACTAAACCTTCTCTCCCCTAATCCTTCCTTGCCACAGGTATAATCTAAATGCCATAGCTTAGCAGTTTTATCTTCACTAGCACTAGCCAAGGTTTTGCCATCTGGGCTAAAACTCACACTCCAGACATTACTCCTATGACCCTTGAAAGTGCGAGGTGTTTTCGCATATAAGCGCCAGAGTTTAATGGTTTTATCTTCACTAGCACTAGCCAGGGTCTTGCCATCTGGGCTAAAGCTAAGGTCATAAGCCCCAGCCTGATGCCCTCGGAAGGTTTGGAGTTCCGAGCCATCAAGGCTCCAGAGTTTAACAGTTTTATCCCGACTAGCAGAGGCGAGGGTTTTGCCATCCGGGCTGAACCTGACGCTTCTGACTCCAGGGAATTTCTTTGGAAAAGTCTTTAGTTCCCGACCATCAAGGCTCCAGAGTTTGATAGTCTTATCCCTACTAGCAGAAGCAATCATCTTGCCTTGGGGTGAGAAACTGATGCTATTAACCTCAGCCTTATGCCCCTTGAACGTTGCAATACTTGTCCCATCCAGGTGCCAGAGTTTGATAGTATTGTTACTTCCAGCAGAACCCAGAATTTTGCCATCCGGACTAAAGCTGATGCTGCGATATCCAGCCGCAATCCCCTCAAAGGTTTGGAGTTGGTTGCCATTGAGGCTCCACAGCTTGACAGTATTATCGTTACTAGCCGTAGCCAGCATCCTGCCGTCCGGACTAAAACTCACGCTCCGCACTCCACGCTGATGTCCTTTAAAGGTTTGGAGGTTTTTCCCGTCTAAGCTCCACAGTTTGACCGTCTTATCCTGACTAGCTGTAGCAATAGTCTTGCCATCTGGGCTGAAACTAACATTCCAAACGGTACCGTCATGTCCCTTAAAGGTTTGGAGTGGCTTACCCTTGCGGCTCCACAGTTTGACAGTATGGTCTTTACTAGCAGAAGCAATCAGATTACCGTCAGGGCTAAAACTAACACTAGTAACCCAACTGTTATGGCCTACCAAACGGTTGTATTCTCTAACCCAAGACATTGCTCCGTGCAATGCTGTCCTAACCAGACCCTCAGTTTCAGGTTTTACACTACGTATCTGTTTTTGCAGTTGCCGTGCAGCCCTGATTGCTTCGATCAGGGCATCAAATTCCTGATTTGATTCTCTCAGAGCCAGTGAATATCGACTCAGAGCATTAATGTGACCTTCCCTAACCGTTTCTGGCCGTTTCCATTGCATGAAAGCAACCAAGCCAAAGCCAACAGCTGCTGCAAATGCTGCACTCATCAAAGTAAGGGACAACCGTAAGATAACTAATCGACGCTTTTCCCGTTTTGTCAAAATCGATATGGCATCCCCACTTTTAGCAATATAGTCCTTGTGTAAAGGTGTCGCAGTCGGCTGTTTATCATTGGTCTCGGCATCAAGCAACCATTGTTGGGCAATAGAAAATTCGCTGCCACGCAACAGCAAATCTGTATCTTGCTTAGACTGCTGCCATTCCCTAGCTCGCTGCAACCATTTGGTGTGACTGCGCACATGCTCTCGGTCAGTATCAAGGGTTCTGACCAATTCACTGAAATTGGGATAAAAATCTCCTCCATGCCGGTTGAAATCAATCCACTGGATGCTAGCTAATCCAGGATGTAGCATTTTTGCTGCTACCTGTGAAGAAAGCACAGTCACAAACCGTTTATTTAATGTCTGAGCATAGTCTACCTCCCCAGCACAGTAGCGTGAATTTACCGAAGCAGGGGAAATAATAAATAAGAAATTATCAGAATGTTCAATTCCACGATAGATTTCCTATTGAAAATCACTGCCCGGAGGAATACTTTCTTGGTCAAACCAAGTAGTTTTACCCTGTAACTGCAATGCCTCATTTAACTTCCTAGCCAAATCTGAATCAGTACGGGAATAAGAAATAAAAACGTCTAGATAAGATTCATGCTGTTGATTCCTGCTAGCCGCCAGAAATTCTTCATGTAATCCTAGGGGTGGATGTTCCAGGCGTTGCCGATTTACGTTCAGCCAGTTTTCGTAATAGTTTAAATTGTGACCCCGCAATAAAATGCTAGAATTACGGTTTTGGCTCAGCCATTTGATCGCTTTGACTAACAAAAGCTTATGCTCTTCGTAATAGAGAGCATCTTGATTTAATTCTTTTAATAATTGAGCAGCCATTAAGCGGTAGTTTCCTTCATGGTTAGACTTAGTAAAATCTAGGAATTGTAATGAAATAATTTTTGGTGGTATTTGGTCAATATCCGTGTCTTCAATCAGTAGTGATATAATCCGTTTATTGTGAGCAAAGGCGTGTTCAAGTTCTTGCTGACAGTATTTTGATTGACTCGAATTGGGTGAAATTAAGTAAATGACATTATCAGCTTCCTCAATTCCTTGGTTGATTGCCGCTTGGAAGTCTATACCGGTTTTAATATCAGTTTCAGGTTTCCAGATTGTGATTCCTTCCCGCATCAGGGTTTTGCTAAGTTTATCCTTGATATCTTGATCTTTATCAGAATAAGAGATAAACACTTGGGTCATTAAATTATTGGCATTTTTGGTGCTTTCACAAATAAACTCACAATGTAAATCCGTTGGCACACAAGGAGCTTGCTCTTTTTTAAACCGCACCTTTAACCAAGATTCAGCTTGAATACGTTCTGACTGGATTAACAGGTGGTTCGTTTTTTGTTGATTTCTGTCCCACTCCAGAGCTTTAACTAAAAACCGAGTATGCTGTTCTACATAATCAGCATGCTTACGGATGGAATTCATTAATTGTTTAAAGGACGCTTCAAAATCGTTGATTTTCTCTTGGAAATAGATCCAGTTCAGTTTACGGATAATCGTAGGAATTTTGTCACGAGGGTATTTAACATGCACTAAAGGAATAATGCGTTTATTGTATTTAATAGCCAGTTCAATTTCTTTGAGGCAGTATTTTGAATTAACGGAATGGGGGGAAATGATAAAAATGAAGTTATGAGTTCTCTCAATGCCATTATCAATCTGATGCTGCCAATCTACAGCAGGCGGAATGTCCTTCTGGTCAAACCAGACCGTTAAGCCCAATTGTGTTAGTCTAGCTTCAAGTTTAGTAGCAAAGGCTTTGCTGTCAGCACGTCCGTAGGAGATAAAGGCATCGAAAAATATAGTCATTTGTCCAGGGGTCTAAGTGAGGAGATCTACTTAACACTACACTTGTAACACCCTGGATTTCGTAAATCGAGCAAGCTTGAAGAGTTGTGAGAGCGATGCAGAGGTGCGACCCGTGGCGAATTTAATTCGCCTACGGAAAAAGCACCATTACGGTCTTGGGGAGGCAGCGCGGTCTTGGGGGTCTCCCCCATGAGCGACTGCCGTGGTTTCCCCCACTCGCTATTGCATCAAGACAAGGAAATAGGGGCAACAGATGGGTAACGGATAGGTAACGGATATAACCAATGGGGAGCAGCTGAAGAATAGTTAGGATTGAGGTGTCACCTCTGGTGCTCTGCCCATCGGATGAATTTACACCACAAGAAAGCCAGTCTGTCAAGCACGTAAATGATATTATAAATGATCTCATTTAGTATCGACTTTCTTAGACGGAGAGGTGTTTTTTTCCTGAGCCTCAGACTCCTGGGTTTCACCATAGAGTTCTGCTAGTGCATCATTCATCTCTTGCACCCAGCCTACATTTTCGTTTTGGATGGTTTTCTCTGTACTGATCACCAATAACTCAAATTTCTCCAATTTTTCCTCGTCTGAGAGACCATGCCACCAAGTGCTTATATCGTACAAATCATCAGCTGCTTGGTTGTAAGCAATCAGCGTTGTCTCAACCCGTTTCAATTCCAGGAAACTCGAAAATGCTGCAGCAAAGGCTGTACTGACCGCCACCCAGATGTCTTCACCCAGCGCCACCAGAAATGAACCCACACCGCCCAAGATATATACTCCCCACTGGTAGCCATGCAATTGTATATCAAGTTTCCTAGTTCGCTTTCGGTACCACTTAAACTGGTCTTCCACTCGCCAGACTAGGTAGTGTTCGGGGGTGAGGTCAGAAAACTTATCGTCTTGATGATGCTGTTGAGCTTCCTGATGTTTCTTGTCCTTGCTTTTCTTGTCTTTGCTTAAGGATGAGCGTTTTCTACGGGAAACTTCCCCCTCGTAGGGGCTAAAACTAGTGTGGTGAACTGTGGTTCCTTTTAGCCTTTGACTAATCACCTTGACCTTGCGTGCCAGCTTAGCATCCCGCGACGTGTTATCACTGTATTCCCCAACTTGCGCACGGTAACAGTAAATTTCCTTTTTAATTGCCTCGGCACTACCCCGTAACAGAATCCAATTGCCACCTTTGTCGAACTTAACTGCACCTGCTAGTAGTACACTTAGAGCAATTGGCACTAGTAGAAGAATGTAGTGAATTACTTTGACCGTCTGGTGTGAATCACCAAGGACGTCTACCAACTCTGAGTGGACCACAGCTAGCAAGGTAGCCAACACACTCAATACCAGAATTCCTATCCGCAGCAGGAAGAAACGTTTCTGAGCCGCTGTGGCATTTTTGCTGTAGGTACGCTGACGTTCCCAAGCACGTTTGAGGGTTGGGTTTGGCCCAGGGGAGTATGTAGGCTCAACTTCTGACGTCATGGCAGTCTAAGCTGTTGTGCATTTAAACTGTATAAGCGCGCGAAATCAAATAAAAAAGATATATATCAGTCCCCTTTTGCCTTTTGCCTTTTGCCTTTTGCCTTGCTAAAAAGCATTTTAAATGGGTTTTAGCTTATGTGCTTGTTACTGTCTACATTGACTGTCTAGTCAGTCCCTCCATGATGATTTTAGTCAATTCACTGAATGGTTGTGAGAGGTCAAAACAGGTCAATTGATTTTGTTGCAAGTGATTTGGTTGTAATAGTTCCGTAACAGATTCTCGTGCTTCTTGTTCTGGATACCGTACTGCCATAGTAATTTCATCTGCCAACCGACCACTGCCCCCAAGAACTACCAATGGTCGTCCAGCTTTCTTGTTTTCAAATAAATCTACTAAGGTAATTGCCCCACCGTTAGCCATTACTGTCACTGATGGCTTTTCGTCTGCCAGGGTAGTAGCTATACGAGCCAACCAGGGGGATTCATCACCCCAGGTAGACCCAGGAATCAGCACAAAATGAGTATGATTTGGCTCCAGTGATGTTTGACCAGAAGATGAGGGGGGTGCATCAGGAAGCGCAATCTGGCCCACTGGGGCAATACCTACTAAGGGAAAGGTGCCAGCAATCTCAGCACGAGCTTGCCCCATCATCTGCATCACCCCAGTATCGGTACCGCCATCCACCACACATGCTCCGAGGGTTTCAGCAATGGGAGCTAGTACATTGACAAACAACAAGCGCAGACGAGCCATACTCTGATCACTCATCTTACTTGCCCCCCCAACTACCACTAGAACCGGACGGGAGCCGTGAAGACCGATTTGGTTCAGGGCAGCAGACAAGTCAACAGAATGATCCACTTGAATAGCACAAGCCGTTTGCCCATTCTTGAAGGTGAGTGTGAGAGGCTGGTTATTTAAGAACTGCTTGAAGATGAGATGGTTTGGCTTGTTTCCATGCTGGGACAAAGCACCAGACTTAGCTAAAACTCTCCTCTTGAGCAATCGGGGGGGAGCGATGCCTGCGCATCTAGCCATTAAGACCTTTTGGTGATCTGTTCGCTTTTGCTTTGTCTTGGCAGATAGAAACATTTAAAATTACCTATAGTGGTTTATAATATTTTATCTGCTAGATCATGCTCAGGGACATCAGCTGATCGGACATCTCGAAATTGGCGGTAACATTTTGTACATCCTCCAACTCTTCCAGAGCATCCATTAATTTTAAAAGCGTCCGCGCCAGATCTGGGTCAGTCACTTCCACCGTATTACTAGGAATCCAGCGCAACTGCGCCTCACTGACCTCAAAGCCCTGATTTTTCAAAATTTGACTCAGGTTTTCCAGGTTGCTAACTTCTGTAAATACCTCAGCCGTTACACCTTCGGAATCCTCGTTCAACTCATAAGTTTGAGCTCCCCCTTCAAGGGATGCTTCAAACAAATGGTCCTCTGTGATATCACCCGTAAGCGTAACGATACCTTTTTGCTCAAAAATCCAGCTAACGCAGCCTGTTTCACCCAGATTGCCACCATTCTTAGTAAATGCTGAGCGCAGGTCAGCTGCTGTCCGATTCCGATTATCAGTAAAAGCTTCGATCAAGATAGCAACGCCTCCTGGACCATACCCCTCATAGCGAATTTCTTCGAGATTGTCACTCTCATTGCCTAGGGTACCGGCTCCTTTTGCGATCGCTCTTTCAATGTTCTCATTGGGAATCCCTGCTGCCTTCGCCTTTTCCACCGCTTGCCGCAGCTGAAAATTACCCTCCGGATCCGGGATGCCATTGCGAGCAGCTACTATAATCTCCCGAGAGATTTTAGCAAAGGTCTTACCTTTAACTGCGTCAACCCTCGCTTTCTGACGCTTAATATTTGCCCATTTACTATGTCCTGCCATAACGGTTAAGTTGATTACAACCCAACTAACAAAATACCTCCACTTCTTGGTTTAAGCATATAACCTACCCAAGTCATTCCATAATATAATATAATATTATTTATTCTAGGATAGCTACTAACTTAAGGAAAGAAAGTCCATGGGAAATGGTAGATGTTAAATGGTTCTTGGTCAAGGCAGTAGCCCTTTGGAGATTAGGGGTAGGATTACTTGAACTGTAGTTTGTTCTCCTAGTATACTATCTATTGTTAATTTACCACCGTGTAACTCAGCTAGACGTTTAGCAATCAGCAGCCCCAACTCTGAGCCTTGTTGTTCGTAAAGGTTACCTTTAAACTGTAAGTCAGCTTCCAATTCAGCCATTTCAGCTTTAGATATCCCTTGTCCCTTGTCCTGCACTGACAAGATAAACGTATTATTTTATGAATAGCTATTGACCCAAACAGGTGTTCCCTCTTGTGAGAATTTAAAGGCATTATTAATTAACTCTTCCAACAGTTTATTAAGTCGATTTTGGGACATAGGAATAGTAGCCTCTTGCCAATCTAATTGCAAATCCTCAACCCGTCCTGTCTTTTGAGCAAGATTCTGAATCAAATTAGCCAGAACCGGATTAGGCAATTTACTGGTAGTCTTTCGCAGATTTTCCAGTTTATTGGAATCTGTAGCGATTATTTCAAGTTCTGCATAAAGTAAAAAGTTCTGAATTAACCTTAATAACCGTTCAGCCTACTGATGGATATCTTCTGCCATAGTCTTAATTTGATATCGTTCCAAACTATCCCATTTATCCATAATTAGTTTGGAAATATCCAGAATCAGATTTAGGGGTTTATCCATTTCATAGGGCAAATACAGTGTAATATTGCTGCGCAAATAATCCAGTTTTTTATCTTTTTGCAACTCAAGGGCAGCTTGCTTTTCCAATCTAGTAGTAATTGCTCCTAGTAGTTCTACTCTAGTAAATGGCTTGGTTAGATAATCATCTGCTCCTAATTCCATTCCTTGGCGCTGATCAGTTTTTTCATCTCTAGCTGTGAGAAACATAAAAGGAATGGTTGCCGTATCAGGATGTTTGCGCAAGATCTGCAATACCTCATAACTATCAAATTCTGGCATCATAACATCGCAAATCCGAAAATATGTTAGGCATGCTGGGCTAACTCGATACCAATCCGACCATTACTACCAGCAATCGCCTCAAAGTCTTCAGCCTCCAGTAACTCCAGTATATTTTCTCGTACTGAAGGTTCATCTTCAATTAACATAATTTTTGTTCTTACCATTTTTTTGCGCTTTGTGAAACTAATCTAATTGACTTGAGGTAGTGGGAACCCAATACCGCTATTGAGTAAACGTTTAAATTCTGGCGCTGGTAAAGCCCTACTAATCAAATGACCCTGAACTCGATCACATTTATGATAATAAATAAAATCAAATTCTTCTTGAGTTTCTACTCCTTCAGCAATCAGTTGTAGATTTAAACTTTTTGCCATTTGTATAATGGCCTTAGTAATAGCAGCCTGGTTAGGTTTATGCTCAATCTTACGGACAAAGCACTGATCAATTTTGATGACATCAAAGGGAAATTGTTGTAAATAGCTTAATGAAGAATATCCGGTTCCAAAATCATCAATTGCAATTTCTAATCCTAGGTTTTTTAATTCATATAACTGACGAATAGCAGTTTCAGTGTTTTTTACTAGTATACTTTCAGTTAGTTCTAGTTCTAGAGTTCGAGCGGTTAACTCAGTTGACTGCAAAATCTTGATCAAATTATGGTAAAAATCTGGTTTATTAAATTGAATAACTGATAAATTTACTGCTATACGAAAAGAGGTGAATCCATCATTTTGCCAGACTTTAGCTTGCTGACAAGCCTGCTGTAATACCCATTCTCCAATGGATATAATCAGACCCGTTTCTTCCGCGATTGGAATAAATTTTGCTGGGGGAATCAAACCAAGTTCTGGATGATGCCAACGTAATAGAGCTTCAGCACCAACAATTTTTCCTGTCTCGAGACTGATTTGGGGTTGATAGTAAACCTGGAATTCTTCCCGTTCCAAAGCATAGCGTAAGCTACTCTGCAAGGTAAGATAATTTGAAGAATTGACATTCAAGGAACTGGTGTAAAACTGATATTGATCACCACCGTGACGCTTTGCCTGAAGCATCGCCTGGTTGGCATGATTGAGTAATTGTTCAACGTCTTCACCATCACGGGGATAAATGGTAATACCAATACTGGCGGTGATAAAAACTTCTTGATCATCCAGAACGATGGTTTGAGAGAGGCTCTCAAGAATGCTTTGGACAACATTGATGACATCTTGTTTGTGTTGAGCTGTGGCTATAATAACGGCAAATTGATCGCCATTTAAACGAGCAACTGTACCCTGATTATCCACACAATAAGTTAGGCGTTGAGCCACAAATTTGAGTAAGTAATCACCCCAAAAATGACCGAGATTATTGTTAACTTGATTAAACCGATCTAAACCCAAACACAGAAAGGTAAGCAGTTTGTGATTATCGTCGATGTGTTGTTTTACTTGCTTAAACCGTTCTCGCAACGACAGCCGATTAGGTAGGTTTGTCAAGCTGTCATGGCGGATTAAGTAATTGAGTTTATTTTTAGCTTCCTGAAGTTCAGTATTGTAATGCTTATGAACAGCAGCTTTTTTTTTGAGTCTACTGGAAATTGACCCGAGGAGTTCTGCTCTGGTAAAGGGTTTGGTAATATAGTCGTCTGCCCCTAGTTCCATACCCTGACGAAAATCATTTTTAGCAGCCTTTGCTGTCAAAAAAATAAAAGGAACTGTTGCCATCATTGAGTCTTGACGCAGGGATGTTAAGACACTGTAACCGTCCATTTCCGGCATCATGACATCACAGATAATTAAATCTGGGATAGTTCCTTTAGCTAAATTAACACCAACACGACCATTTTCTGCTCCAATGACATCAAATCCTTCGGCGTCGAGGAGTTCTATAATGTTTTCCCGGACAAATTCTTCATCTTCAATCACTAATATTTTTCTCATCATTAATTTGATAGCAAGTAATATATTGGCAGGGTTACAGTAAATGTTGTACCGACAGTGACCTCACTTTCTAGATCAATTTGACCTTGGTAGATATCGAGACACTTTTTGACAATTGCCAGTCCTAAGCCAGTGCCGGTAATTGTCCCCACATTCGTACCTCGATGGAAGGTCTCAAAGAGTAGTCCTTGGTCTTCTTCAGGAATACCAATACCTTGATCGCTGATTTTAAAGATAGCCTGATTGGCAGAGCAAGTGAGTTTAAGCTCAACTGTACTGTGCTATGCTACCTTTGGGAGAATACTTCAGTGCATTACTCAGCAAATTCTCCAAAATTTGCCTAAGCAATTTTTCATCCATATACGGTCGGGCGGATGATAACGAACTAGCCGCATTATTTTTTCCATGATTACTACCTAATTTTTTTTAAAACTTTTCTAAGCTATAAGTAAATTTTATTGTGTGCTCATTTCGTTCATTAAGCTGGATTTTATAAATTAAATCGGTGCAAAAACTTTCCAAGTCTATCGGCTTTAGCTGTAACTCTATTTTACCGGCTTATACCTTGCAAATCAGCAAGATATCATTCAAAATTATGGTTATATATTGAACCATGTTTTTAATGCGATGTAGGTGATGTTTTTTTTTAGATTTTGATCATTTTGTTCCGTAATGTCCCAGTAAATTCGCTGATGAATAAATCGTTATTATAGGGGTACAAAATTCGTAAAGTTTCATGGTTATAAACCTGGATTTTAGCTCCCCAAGTTGTTTCTATTTAGCCAGTGCATTTATGATTTATACTTCCGTTTGTTTCCGTTTAGTGATATCTCTATCAACTCCTCGATAACCACAAAACTTGCCAAGACGATCAAAAATTGGTACACCACTGGTTTCCAGAACCACTAACTGACGATTTTTATTAATTCTGGTATTTTCCAAGTTGCTAAAGGGCTGTTTTAAAACGGTAAAGGAAGCTAAAATTTCCATCACACGTTTTGCCTCTTCCTTTAACATTAAGTCAAAGGGAGTTTTGCCAACTACTTCTGATGGTTCATAACCGAGTAAGTCCCAGATTTTGGGACTAGCGTAGGTATAGACAGCATTTTCATCCATCTCCCACATCCAATTGCTACTAATTTCTACGACATTACGAAACCGCTCTTCACTCTGCCGCAACTGCTCTTCTGCCTTCTGGCGCTCAATAATCTCCCCCTTGAGTGCTTGGTTCGCTTTCCTCAGAGCAGCGGTACGTTGTTGAACTCTGACTTCCAAAGCATCATTGACTTGTGCTAGGGTGAGTCGTGCTTCAATACGCTCAGTGATATCCTGGACAATAACAGCAACTTCATCTAACCCACTTTTAACAATACGAGCCTCAAAGTAGCGGAGTTTACCATCTTGTCTGACTGGGGACTCAATAACTTGCATCTCATCACTTTCTAGGGCTATTTCCACATGCTCCCAAATTAATCCTGCTACCTCAGTGGGTAAACAGTTATGTAAATGTTTCCCAATACAGTTATTGGTGAGAAACAGCACAGGGTTTTCAATGGCCGCTTTCCAATCCAAGTAAAAGCCATCCCGATTGACACGAAAGATTACATCTGGTATCGCTTCTAAGAGGGCTCGGTTTCTAGCCTCGCTTACTTTTAGTGCAGACTCTTTTTGTTTAAGTTCTTGGCTTTGTTTTTGATAGAGTTGCTCAAGTTCTTGGTGGGTTAGGGCAATGGCAAAATGATCGGCGATCCCTCGGATAAAGGCAATTTCTTGGACTGTCCATTCTCGTTCGTGTACGCACTGATACAAGGTCATACTACCTAGACAAGACTGCCCATGCAGCAGTGGCACCATCATGATGGCACGGAGGTCACATGGATAGGTTAATTCCTTCAGTTCTGGTGGGAGTTTTCCCTCCGATTCAGGAATAATCAACGGTTTGCCCTGAGCTAGCCAGGAGTGATAACTCTGAAAGAGGTGGCGAAATACCTCGATCAGACATGGCTCGCCTGTACTCTCCACTGATTGGGTAATGGGAAAGCTAACTTGATGAGTTGCCATAGCTGGAGGGTCGTGAGTGGGAAACATTAAACAGCCACTCACTTGCAAGATTTGATGTAATTGATTAGCTATGGTGGGTAGCAATTCATTGAGGACTAACGTCCCCCTTGTAACCTGGGCAATCTGGTTAATCATTTCCGCTTGGACTTTCAAGAGGTGATAGTCCACTCTTTGATGTCCAGTGCTCGATTCCATGGGTGTATGCTCAGGTAACATAACCAATAAAATTAGCTAAGAGCCGAACTGTCTAGCCTAGACTGGACATAGAGGCAACCGCCATCAATTCTACGCTGTACCATAATTTTCAGCCCATCCCCACCAATCAATTCGGGGGATTTGAGGTCAGTTGTCCATGCTTGTTTATTTGTGTCAGTTGTTTTGCAGCTACTAGCTTTTAGCTATGGGCTAATTGCTAATTACATGCATGGAACTGACCATTGACCACTGACCATTGCAAGGCGTCGATTCATGCCCATACCAAGAACATAGGGGCAACACTCGCCGCCCAACCTTAGGTGATGGTAAGATGTTATACCACCACTAGATGCCTAAATTGTTGCACAGTCTTAATTTCTAGCCCTCGTGGAAACTACGGTGTCTTAGCTAGTTTGTCTATTTTGACACCTGTAAATTCACGAACAGTTAGTGTATCATTGGTCTTTGGTGATTGGTTATGGGTCAAAGCGCGTCCCTCAGCCAGATTAGCCCTAGGTCTTACCCGTTCGCGCCACTGTCGCCCCTTGGGCGAAGGGAAGTGTGAGATGATGAGTCAAAGGAGACTATGGCTGTAGACTATTGACAAAAACAACTTTGTATGTTATGGAAGCTTATACCCTTCAATTAAACCGGAGGACATCTTCTGTCTGACTCAGGTGAGAGGTATCTCCATTCAGTTCCATCACCCACTGTTTTTCTTGGCGCACTAGTTTAACTAAACAGCACAAGGATGCTTTAATGTTTTGTGTGGCACCCACTAGTCCCTGAGTGGTTCCAACTACTGATGGTCCGTGACCAACCAGTAGTAAATCTTCTGAAAATTGAGCGGTGATACGTTGTGCCGTTTCACCTGTTCGTTTGAGTAAAGCAACACTTGTTTCTGGATATTCAGGGATTACACAGGAAGTATAACTGGTGTCAATTCGCTGAAACTGCTTGTGCAATACTTCATTAGGCAGTCTTTCTGGTTCAGTTGCCATCCACTCAGGATTGAGCCATTCACTTAAACCCAACTCTAGCTTAATAGGTAAATCCAGAATTTCTGCGACTTGGTTAGCCGTTTGGACAGTTCGTAAAAACGGTGAGGCGAATATATGCCTAATTCCTTTTCCTACAAGGCGTTGACCCAGTTGCGCTGCTTGCAGTTCCCCATCTACTGAAAGCGGTGGATCATAGGGTCGCTCTGCCTTGTTGAACCATTCGGGGTTAACAAAGTCAAGGCGGTTTCCGTGTCTGGCAATCCAAACTGTTTGGGTCATCTTACCTTACACCTTCTTCGGGAATTTAGTTAAGTTATGTAAAATTTATTAAAATAATTTAACTGGAATCCCACAAAGCTTATCATCTGGTTTGGAAAACCAGCATGGTCTGCTTTAATTTTCTTAATTTAAATCTCACTGATAACGCCATCGAATTCAATGAAAACCGCTCAGGACTCTACAGATTTAGTTCGTACCTATTTAAAGGAAATCGGTCGTGTACCATTACTGACCCATGAGCAGGAAATTTCTTACGGGAAAAAGGTTAAACAGTTAACAACCTTAAAGGAAGTCAAAGAGTCCCTTGTCCAACAGCTGGGTCGTGAACCTACGTTTTCTGAGTGGGCAACAGCATCTTGCCTAACGGATTCTCAGTTAAAGTCTAGCATAGCTGTTGGTGAATCCGCTAAACGCAAGATGGTGGAAGCCAATTTGCGATTGGTGGTGGCAGTGGCAAAGAAATACATTAAGCGTAATCTCGAGTTGCTGGACTTGATTCAAGAGGGAACCATCGGCTTGCAGCGGGGTGTAGAAAAATTTGACCCTACCAAAGGCTATCGTTTTTCTACCTACGCCTACTGGTGGATAAGGCAGGCAATTACTCGTGCGATCGCAGAAAAAGGGCGCACGATTCGCCTTCCTATCCATATTACCGAGAAGTTAAACAAAATCAAAAAAGCCCAGCGCCAACTTTCCCAAAAGCTGGGACGAACAGCTACTATCTCAGAATTGGCAATTGAGTTGAACCTAACACCATCACAATTGCGCGAGTACTTCGAGCAAGCACGTCAACCCCTCTCTTTGGAGTTGCGAGTGGGGGATAACAAAGATACAGAATTAGTTGAGTTGCTCGAAGACACCGGTCCTGGACCAGAAGACTTTGTGACTCAATCGTTAATGCAGCTAGACTTAGAGAAATTCATGGATGATTTGACACCGCAGCAGAGGCAGGTGTTGAGACTCCGTTATGGCTTGGCAGAGGACGAACCAATGACATTAGCCAAAATTGGTCAACACCTCAACATCAGCCGTGAACGAGTGCGACAAATCGAACGAGAAGCGATCGCTAAACTTCGTAAGCGTCAAGGGGATATGCGGGAATATATCCCAGCTAGTTAATTTGTTCTGAGTTGGTTTAGTCATTAGTCATTAGCCACAATCACCAATGACTAATGACCAATAGGTGAGAAAATCAGATCCTAGATGGTTCGGTTCCACCTACTTTGCCATGGTCACTTGCCTGTTAAAGTAATTAGAAATACGAAGCAGTAGAGCTAAACAGATAAACATCATCATTGGCTGCCGACTCTAGTAGAAAAACCGGAATTAGCCATCGCTAGGAGGTAAAACGGTGAATAACGCATCCAATCCCAATCATGTTCCTGAGTTCTTTGATAAAGATTCTGACAATAATTTACTCTGGCAGTATGTTCAATCGATGAGTCCAGAAACCATTACCCAGCTGTCTAGACCAACGTCTTCGGAAGTCTATCAGGTGATGGAAAACAATATTATGGGAATGTTGGGAAACTTGCCTTCCCAAGACTTTGGGGTAACTATCAGTACTAGCCGTGAGAATCTAGGTCGCCTTTTGGCTTCAGCCATGGTTAGCGGCTATTTCCTTAGGAACGCTGAACAACGTATGGTTTTTGACAAGTCTTTGCAAATAGCTGAATCTCAATCTGTGGAGGAAGATTAGTCAAACCTTGGCCCCATAGGGCTGAATCTATAGATTTTTGATAGAAAATGCCCAATCGAATATCGGCAGATCATCACCTGAGTCTGTCGGTTTCTATTATTGAGGTTAGTGGACAGTAGGCAAAAGTATCACAAAGGTTGGCCATTGCCTCAAGTAATTTGCTATACTTTAACTATTATATTAGTGCCACGACCTTGTCTTAATTAATATTTCCCGAAAACCAAGGGTTTTGTAGTGACATTGGATCTGGTTCTAGAAATTTAATGGCGCACGAGGAATATTTCTTTGTGCTTTGGGAGATACCCCCTGGCGTTCGAATCAGCTTGCATTGGCGGGCTAAAGTTTATCTTGATAGACTTTGGTAGCTAAAAAGTATCGGAACAAAGAAGATCACTCTTGGACTGGTATACCAGAGCTGGTCGAGATTTACCTTGGCGACGAAGTTGGGAACCCTATAGCATCTGGGTGTCTGAAATTCTGCTAGAGCAGACCCAGGTCAAAACGGTCATTCCCTACTATCACCGCTGGATGGAGCAATTTCCCACCCTCGAACATCTGGCATCTGCTGATTTACAGCAAGTCCTCAAAGCTTGGGAGGGTCTGGGATATTACTCCCGTGCTCGCAACTTGCACGCCTGCGCTAAAACAATTATGCAGTGTCATGGTGGCGTTTTTCCCCAAGAGCTGAGCCAGGTCTTAGCATTATCAGGGATTGGTAGAACAACAGCAGGTGGTATTCTCAGCGCTGCCTTCAATCAGCCAGTGCCTATTCTCGATGGTAATGTTAAACGAGTAATAGCACGATTGGTAGCATTGTCGATACCACCTGCCAAAGCCACTCAACAATTATGGAAGCTATCAGAAGCCTTACTGGATCATCAACATCCTCGAGAGTAAAACCTACGGAATAATGGATTTGGGAGCAACTATCTGTACTCGGAAAACTCCCAATTGCCCTGATTGTCCCTGGAAAACTTACTGTCAGGCTTACAATCATGGTATTCAATCTGAAATACCTATGCGTGAACCATCTTCTCCCCTACCCACAAAAAATATCGGTGTCGCTGTGATTTGGAACGACCAGGGACAAATTCTAATCGACCGCCGACCTGCAAAAGGCTTATTGGGTGGTCTTTGGGAGTTTCCTGGTGGCAAAATTGAGCTTGGTGAAACTGTTCCGGAATGTATTAAACGGGAAATTCAGGAAGAATTGGGCATTGAGATTGAGGTTGGTGAACACCTGATCACAATTAATCACGCCTACAGCCACTTTCGTGTTGTGCTAAGTGTACACCACTGTCGCCATCTCAGTGGTGTTCCGCAACCTATTGAATGTGATGAGATTCGCTGGGTAACCTTAGATGAAGTAGATCAGTTTCCCTTCCCCAAAGCCAATACTCAGATTATTGCGGCTTTGCGCTCTCAAGACTGAACAGCGATTACCTGATCAGTTCAAGAAAACAACCTTAAACCTTAAACCTTAAACCTTAAACCTTAAACCCCATTTCCTATCGATAAATCGGTAAGGTGAAGTGAAAACAGCTGCCACCCTTGATAGGTGAATCAACCCAAATGCGACCATAGTGGGCACGGATAATCTTTTGACATAGGGCTAAGCCCAACCCATAGCCTTCTATAGCTTCGTCTCGCTTAAGGCGGAAGTGGTTTTCAAAAATGCGATCGCGATTTTCTTGTGGTATACCAGGACCATTGTCGCAAACGCTAACTTGAACTTTCTGGGTAGTACGGTGGATGCTAGACACAGCAATTTTCCCCCCTTTGGGAGTATACTTAATCGCATTATCCAGCAGGTTAATTAGCACCTGACGCACCAATTCTTCATCGCCGTAGACAGGAGGCAAGTCTTGTGGGATGTCGGTTTGCAGAACCTGAGCTTTGAGCTGAAACTGTTCATGCATCTGAACTAGAACGTCTTGGCAAAGTCTGCCAAAATTCAGCTTATGAGGTCGGATGTTGAATTCAGCATTACTTCCCTTCCTAGCTTGCAGCAGATCCACCACCATCCGGTTGATAGTGCGCAATTGATTACGAGCTTGCTCAAACAGCCGTGCCTTTAGCTGTGGCGTCAGCCCAGATTTTCTGCCATTCTGGGCTACTGGTTGCTCTAGCTGTAGGGTTTCCAAGGCAATGGATGCTGCTGTCAAAGGACTGCGCAAGTCGTGAGCTAACATGGATATGACTTGGTCTTTAAATTGCAGCTGCTCAAGCAATTCTTCTCTATCTTTCTTGAGGCGAAATACTTCGTCGGACAGTCGAATCAGTTCCAAGGCACAAGCCAGGGAACCAGCTGTCTCTGGTGATGTCTCAGCCGAGGAGTTAGATGAGCTAACAGTTGGTTGTAAAGGGAATCCTTGGGTAAGTTGGGTTTGGTTTTCTTCTAGAGAGCGTTGCCAGCGGGGCCACCAGTTCTTCAGCTGGGCAACTAGATTACTACCTGCAAGGGTTTGTTTGGGTTTCGGATTAATCTTAATCAGTGCTGGGGTTGCTACTAGCTTAAAGTGTTCAGCTAGATAGGGTTGTTCCCCAACATCCACAACCTTTAGTTCAAAGGGATACTCTGTCTTGAGAGTTTCCAGATAATGGTGGATAGACTGGAGCTGTTTACGGGAACCGGGACGTTCATCGACAAACAGCAGCAGTTGTAGAAAGGTTGGGGAGTTAGTGTATGTTTCTGTAGCTGCCTGCATGCAATTTGGTGTTAGCACTCTTAACCAATAAGGCTGGAATAAGACTAAGATTTGTTATTTTTTGTTGGTGATGTGTGCTTCCTTACAATTTAATGTCTATTTTATTATTTTATAGTCTCGTTACTAACCAGCCCTTTTCTGGCACTTTCCCAGTCTATTTGAGACTAAAATCTTAAAATAATGTAACATTATCGCGGATTGCGTCAATTCTCCTTTAATAATCTACCCACGGCTGCTACTTGATCATGGCTATTGGCTACCTTGCTCTTGTCCTTCACGCCCATTTACCGTTTGTTAGGCATCCAGAAAGTGATTATGTTCTAGAAGAAGAGTGGCTATTTGAAGCCATTACTGAAACCTATATTCCCCTACTACATGTTTTTGAGGGATTAAAGCGGGATGGGATTGACTTCAAAATAACCATTAGTATGACACCACCTTTGGTGTCGATGCTACGGGATCCACTACTACAAGAACGTTATGAGCGCCATCTGTCACTGCTCCAAGAACTAGCCAAGAAGGAGGTTGAGCATAATCAGCATAATGGTCATATCCGTTACCTAGCCCAACATTATGTTCAAGAGTTCAGCGCTATTCGCCAAACCTGGATACACTATGAAAGGGATTTAGTCAAGGCATTTAAACAATTTTTAGACAGTAATAACCTGGAAATTATCACCTGCGGTGCTACCCATGGCTATTTTCCTTTGATGAAAATGTATCCCCAAGCAGTTTGGGCTCAAATTCGGGTGGCTTGTGAACATTATGAGCAAAACTTTGGCTGTCCGCCCAAGGGCATCTGGTTACCGGAATGCGCTTACTACGAAGGGATTGAGGAGATGCTAGCAGATGCTGGTTTGCGCTATTTTCTGATGGATAGTCATGGTATTCTGTACGCTCGTCCCCGACCACGGTTTGGTACCTATGCCCCCATTTATACTGAGACAGGAGTTGCTGCCTTTGGTCGTGACCATGAGTCATCCCAGCAGGTGTGGTCTTCGGAAGTCGGGTATCCAGGAGATCCAGTATATCGGGAATTCTACAAGGATTTAGGCTGGGAAGCAGATTATGATTACATTAAAGCATATATTATGCCCCATGGACAGCGGAAGAATACGGGTATAAAATATCACAAAATTACAGACCGTGGTATAGGATTAGGGGAAAAGCAACTGTATGATCCGTATTGGGCAAAAGACAAAGCTGCGGAACATGCTGGAAATTTCATGTTTAATCGCCAGCAGCAGGTTAAACATCTAGCAGCAATGATACAGCGTTCTCCGATTGTGGTATCTCCCTATGACGCAGAGTTATTTGGTCACTGGTGGTACGAGGGACCTTGGTTTCTGGATGTCTTGCTCCGTAAGTCCTGGTATGACCAGAACACCTATGAAATGACTCATTTGGCAGATTATTTGCGGAATCATCCGATCCAACAAGTCTGTAAACCTTCTCAATCTAGCTGGGGGTATCAGGGCTTTCATGAATACTGGCTGAATGAAACCAATACCTGGATTTACCCTCATCTGCACAAAGCTACAGAACGGATGATTGAGCTGTCAAGGTTGGAAGCTACAGATGAGTTGGAATGGAAGGCATTAAATCAAGCAGCGCGAGAGTTACTACTAGCGCAATCGTCAGACTGGGCATTTATTATGCGCACCGAGACAATGGTACCTTATGCAGTTAGACGAACGCGATCGCATTTGATGCGCTTTAATAAGCTTTACGATGATATCAAGCTGGGCAAGATTGATGCAGGCTGGCTGGAGAAAGTCGAGAAAATTGACAATATCTTTCCCAAGATTAACTATCGCGTCTATCGTCCTGTTTGAAATCTCCCCACACAATCCTGGGAAGATACAAGAAGATACAATAGAGAACGTTCCCTAAGCCAATCAAAATCCATGACGCCTTCTGAGTTAGATACTGCTCCCCAGGAAAGTTTGGATACTCTCAAAGACCCTGAGACCTATCTCGACGAGGTACCTAATGATGTCGAGATGTCTCTGTTCGACCATTTAGAGGAGTTGCGAAAGCGGATTTTTTACTCGCTGATTGCTGTATTCTTGTCCATGGCTGGCTGCTTTGTGGCAGTTAAGCCGATTGTTCAGTTGCTGGAAATTCCAGCTAGGGGGGTCAAGTTTCTGCAACTGGCTCCAGGGGAATACTTTTTTGTGTCCTTGAAAGTGGCTGGCTATAGTGGCTTATTGGTTGCTAGTCCTTTTATTCTTTACCAAATCCTTCTATTTGTTTTACCAGGGTTAACTCGTCGGGAGCGACGCTTCATCGGACCTGTGGTTTTAGGATCAACAGTTCTGTTTTTCCTAGGCTTGGTATTTGCCTACATTGCTCTAATTCCTGCCGCTCTGAATTTCTTTATCAGTTACGGAGCAGATGTAGTAGAGCAGTTGTGGTCAATTGATAAGTATTTTGAATTTGTCTTATTGTTGATGTTTAGTACAGGCTTGGCATTTCAAATCCCAGTTATTCAAATGTTACTGGGGTTTTTGGGAATTGTTTCTTCCAAGCAAATGCTTTCTGGTTGGCGCACAGTTGTCCTAGGAGCAGCTATCTTGGGAGCGGTGCTGACTCCTTCGACAGATCCTCTCACTCAAAGTTTACTGGGGGGTGCTGTACTTGGTCTGTATTTTGGTGGGATTGGAATGGTTAAGTTGGTTGGGAAATAATATTAAGTCGGATTAATCAACGGGCTATCAAAACTACTATCGCGCTTCTAAGTGTTAGCATTTGCTGCATCTGCGTTAATTGTCAACAAACCTTAATTACTAACTAATTTGCTGATTTTATGACTACCACATATCAGCTGAATCAGCATGCTATAAGAGTTCCAAATCCTGATTATGATCAATATCTAAACCTGAATTTAATTGAATATTGGCTAAGAATACCTTCTGGGAATAGGGAATAGTAATCTAATTACCAATTACCAATTACTAACTAACTAACTATCTTGAGCATTATTTTTTCTAGTTCATAAGAGTGATAAGTTATTGAACAAGCAGGAATTATGATTATTTAAAAACAGATAATAAAGGCTCTTCCTTACAAGTTGATGCTAATTTTGATTTCACTTATGCTGAAAGTTTTACTGGGCATTACTTTGACAGTTAAAAATCTGTTTATCAAGTCAAAGGCTTGCCCAGTAAGGGGATAATAGATTTGGGCGCTTATTTCGCATAATATCTATGGAAGAGCCATTATAAATGTATGTAAAGACGTAGCCTACTACAGAGCTTTACTAAGCTTTACTATTAGTTAAGTGTGTGACTTTAACGCCAATCGTCCCAATTCTGATTAAAGATGGACGTGTCTGGGAAAGCGGTGGGATTACCGTTTTTTTCCAACTGCTGGCGTAGAGCTTGGAGTTGGGTTTGTTGTAGCAGAGGTTTTTGTATAAGCTGGTAAGGTGCTATCCCAGTTTCTAAGGAAAAAGCAGCAGTTGTACCAGCAGCAGCACCGGATGACCATTCAAAGGAATGGACTCGATAAGCAGCAGCGGCAATGTGACTGGTAGCAATACTTTTACCTGCTACTAAGAGGTTGTCAATTTTCTGGGGAATTATTGCTCGCAGGGGAATTTGGAACGGATAGGCTTGACCTGCTCCCCGCCGTTCCCCTTTACGCTCGGTGTTTCCTGGGGTTTCTGCTGGACTTAGGGTCATACAGGGATGAAAGTCGATGGCATAGTGACCAATACCCACAGAATCAGGATAGATAGTAGAGCGACTGCGTTGACTGACTTGATCTGGCTGGATTTTACCTTGAATCACAGAGGGTGCTTCTAATCCAGCCAGTACTGCCCACAAGCGGCGATATTCATCTGGTGAAAGGGTCTGCCGATAATAGTCATCCTGGTAGTCACGGCGGGAAATATCCACTTCTGATATAGTAAAGCCTTGAGGATAGCCAAAGGAAGGGCGTCCAATAATCCGCCTCCCTTCCCTGATATAGGGATACTTAGACAACCCATGCATTGTCCCCATCGGAGAATCTAACCCGCTTAGATAGCGGTGATTGGGATGAGGCTCTTTTACCCCATCCCCAAGCTGGGAGTCGGTAGTCCCTGCCACTAGCCAATAGTAATAACCGAGAGCGTTTTCTTCTCCTTTCCGTAGACTTTCCGTACGCAAGCCTCCCATCCAGCCACCGGGAGCCAGTTGACCAGTAGTTCGTAATTGGCGACGGGTGTAAACTAGATTATCTTCTGAAGTGCCAGGACGATAATCATTACCCCATGTCCAGTTTTGCATAGAAATGTCTCCCGGAGTGGGAGCAGTAACTCCCCATCGGATCCGTTTACCCCGCTTAGAACTCCAAATTCGCCGATAGGTGAATACTCCTTCAAAGTCGGCTAGGCGCTGTAATTCATAGCTGTAGTAAGGTTGGTATTGCGGGTAAAAGGAGGGCATTTCTTGGGTTTGAGCCTCCTTGGTTTGCTCCATGGCAAAGGTGTAGGTAAAGCCTTGGGTGCAATAGGGGTCGTCAGTAGCACTAGATGCGGAAGGGTTTAGGTAGGAGCGGGAGTCAATCCCCAACTGGTAGGGAACGTCAGCTAGGGCAATAATTTCACCAGTTTCTGTTGCGTCGATAATATACCAATTAGAACTATTGTCTTGGGTCTGTTGGGGAACAATGCGCAAAATGCTTTTCTCAAACCGGGAGGAATTCTCGTAGCTATACCAATCTTCAATAGTTTGAGATAGGGGAAAGGTGTTCAGGGCAGGAGCATCAGCAGTACCTTTGTGTTGAATAGCAATCACACTGTCAATGGTTTTGCCATCGGCGCTAATCTCTAGTTCCTTAACTACAGTAGAGGGAAACCATTTTAATGTCCCTTTTCCCCGTTTGGCCGCCTTTCGTAATATATTAAACAGGATTTGGTGAGCATCACGGGGTAGAAAACAGGATTCACTTACCCAGCAGTCCCCAGGATTGAGTTGACGGTAGTAGCGTTTAATGCGATCGCGTAATTCTAGATAGCCCTTAGGATAGAATAAACGCGATCGCTGAGTTGGTCGTTCATCGAGAGCAGAGGTTCCTTGGGCAGAAATTTGTCCCCCTACCCAGTCGGTAATCTCAGTCAAGCACACCGTTTCCCCTGCCAATAAGCCTTCGTAGGCAGCCGCCGCACCAGCCAGTCCACCTCCAATCACTAAGATTTCACAGGTTTCGGTTTGGTCTGGAGTTCTAGGGGGAGCTGCTATACCAGGAGATGGAGTAAACCCTAGTAATGATATGAATAGGGAAATAGGGACAAGCGATCGCTTCATGATTCGAGATAGTCAGTAAAATCTTTGACGATAAATTACCCTAACTTATCAATACTGTCATCTCCCAAACGTTGTATCAATTATGCCATGGCATGTCAAAGCACCCGAAAAATATACGGGTAGCGATAGGGCTGATTAGGATTTTCCAGCACCTTGACTAAGGCAATTATGGACATAATTAGACTAACAAGCCCTAATATAATTAGCAGCGGAATCCCAATAATCACCACAGTCAGTATCAAACAAATCACCCCATATATATAAAGGCAAATGTGAAAATTCAGAGCTTCTTTGGCATTTTCTTTGACCACTGAGTCTTCGGTGACCAAAAAAATAACTATCGGGATGGCAATAGAGACCACCAAAGAGCTAAAAAATATTGAGCCATGACATAACAGTGATAAAAGCTTTCGTTGATCCATGTCATTCATCCAATAAATCCTCCCATGCTTCCCCAGGGTTACCTTTATGGATTTTCTCTTCCATAATACAGGTAAGTTGGTAGAGTTGATTGAACGGAACGAATTTATGTAAAGATATGTAAGGGACTAATCAATACGATGGCTAAGCCGGTGTCGTTGGCTGATAATCTTTCTAACTAAGGCAGAACTACCAGTCGTCATATCCCGCCTTTGGTATTGCCTTCACTGGTCCCTTCCCTAAATTCCGAGTTTCAGTCTTAAATCACGATTCGGCTACGGTTTGAAAGTGCTGGCCATGAATTTAGTCTTGCCATACTGCTGCTGAGGGGTAAGCTTTACCATTTGGTGTTGCCTGAAACGGCTAACTTAATTTTCCCAACGCTTATCCAATCCTTAACCTCTGCTCAAAGGCCACCAATTAATAACCCCTACCCCGATAATTCATGGGAAATCATATAAAATTTAATCGACCTACATCTGCTCAATTGTCTAAGTATTTAATTCTTATTATCTTACTCCTGGGGATAGTTTTTCGATTAGTCAATATTGACAAAAAAGTCTATTGGATTGATGAAGCCTATACATCCTTGCGAATTTCTGGCTATACCAAAGCAGAAATTATCCAAGACATTGATGGTCGTCAAATTAATGTTAAAGATTTACAGCAGTATCAGCGTCCTAATGATAACAAAGATGTAGGTGACACGATCCAAGGGTTAGCGTTACATGAACCACAACATTCACCGTTATATTTTGTGATGGCTCACTTTTGGGCAAAATTGTTCGGTTATTCCGTTACGGTGATGAGAAGTTTACCAGCCTTGATTAGTCTTTTGACTTTGCCGTGCATTTATTGGCTTTGTTTGGAGTTGTTCGAGTCTCCCCTAACGGGATGGATTGCGATCGCATTGCTGTGTGTCTCTCCATTCCATGTGTTGTATGCCCAGGAAGCTAGACAATATAGCTTGTGGACATTGACCACATTGCTTTCCAGCATAGCCTTGCTGAGGGCGATGCGTCTTAGCACACTGATCAGTTGGGTAATCTATGCCATAACAGTTTCTCTAAATCTCTACAGCTATTTGCTTTCTGGATTAGTTTTTATTGGACATGGTATCTATGTTATTTGTATAGAAAAATTTCGTTTTAGTAAACAAGTCGTTAGGTATGGATTAGCTTCGCTTTTCGGCATTATTGCCTTTTTACCTTGGCTCAGATTGGTAATTGAAAACGGTATTGAATTGGGGGATTGGGCGGATAAAGAGACTCCACTCGGTAAACTGATCACCCGCTGGCTTATCAATCTGAGTTCTGTGTTTTTCGATATCCAGATTGGCTATAACAATCCCTTATTTGATGTGCGGTCAGGTCGAGACCTAAAGTTTAGCTACGACCATTTCCTCATTTATTTCGATATCCTTATTTTAATTATCGTCGGCTATTCTATTTATTTTATATTTCGTCATAGTCAGCAGCGGGTTTGGTTATTTATCTTGACCATGATCGCCGTTGTTGGGATGTTTCCTATTGCTCAGGATTTAATTTTAGGAGGACAGCGTTCCAGCATGGCGCGCTATTTCATTCCTTCTTACTTGGGTATACAACTTGCTGTTGCTTACCTCCTTGCTAAAAAAATTAATCCCCTTAATGGTCAGACAATAAAACAACAACAACTATGGCGATTAGTTGCTATTACAGTTATTTCAGCAGGTGTGCTCTCTTGTGCCATTAGTTCTCAAGCAGAAACTTGGTGGCATAAATACAGTAACTATTACACGCCTGAGGAAGCTCATATTATTAATGAAGCCAATCGTCCCTTGGTGATTAGTAGTGATATCATGCGATTAGTGTCTCTCAGTTATTTACTTGAGCCCAACGTGACCTTACAGTTAATCAAAACTAAGGATTCTCCTAAAGTTTTTTCCAGTTTCAGTGACGTCTTCTTATATAGACCTTCTCCAAAACTTCGACAAAAATTTGAAGAGGAGTCACCCTATGACGTTAAACCAGCTCATAAACGCAAGCATCTCTGGAAGCTAGTGCAGTGAAACCAAAAGTCAAAAGGTCAAACCCACTTCACCAATGACCAATCACTCATGACTAATGACTAATCCATCTAATCATTTTTTTTCCACAACAGAACTTTTCGTTTTTTAAAGCCAATATTTCCTTCGTATATCAGGTTAAATTTATAGTTACTATGATTTTCAATACTTGGGCGTAGCCATGATGGTGATGGAATATTTTCCAATACAAAAACATCACTAAAGTTACCTGATATTTTTGGTAATTTATCTTCAGGTATTTCTGAAACATTTTTAATTTTTTTGATGAGTTGTAATTGAACCTTTGGGTCAAGCTTATGGCTCAGGGATAGAATTCGATTGTGAGTACTATCGCTCAGTACAAGGGGAGCAGGAGACTGATTAATAATATTAGCAACGTCTGCATTATAGTAGTCGCTGTACTTCGTCCACCAGGTTTCAGCTTGGACAATCAGCACACCAGATAGCACACCACAAGAGACTAATATAACTGTAGTCAATCGCCATAAACGTTTTTGCCAAATACCAATCGAAAACTTAGTTAGTTTGGTGGAGAGTAAATAGGAAATAGTTAGTTGAATCCCGATGTAACTTGGGAGTTGATATCGAGCAATCGTTGAGCGCATGCCTCCTGAAATCACATCTGGTAGCACTAGGGGTAGACTAGTAAATCCCATCAGGAGCAAAACAAATAGCCAAACCTGTTTTGGAGTATAGCGACAGAGAAAATATAGCCCATAAATCACTAGCCCCACAATTGGTAGGACTAGGTAAGTTCTCGGCTGGGTGTAGCTAAAGGTTAGGTCAAACGGGTACTCCTTGCCTAGGGGTACATCAAAAAAGCCGTAGAGTAGATTCTTCAGCCAATATCGACCCAGATCCAGGGGTGGTAATTCTTTAATGACCCATCCCCATTCCTTGCTAGCTCTAGGTTCGTTTTCCAAGAAAACAGCTAACCAAGGTGAAAATATCAACAGTGCTGCTGTGACCGCTGAGATGTAAGCAATTACCCGTTGACGCCCTTGCCAACCTGCGATGATCAGGACATAAATGCCGTGACCTAGGATAATGGGTGCTGAAAATAAATGAGAGTAGAAGGATAGCGCTACAGAAAGTGCATAAATGCACCAACTCACCCTACTGTTGACTCGCATCGCTCGTAACAGGGAAGCACTCGATAGCAAGATACTCACAGTCCACAGACTATATTCCCGAACTTCCTGGGCATACAAAATATGGATCGGTGAAACAGCGAATAGCGACACGGCAAGCCATGGGGTCAATGATGCTCCAAATAGTTCTAAGCACAACCAGTACAGGCAGGGTAATCCCAGCAAGCTAATTAGAGCAGGTAAAGTGCGCTTGAGTGCTAGGGAACTACCAAGCCATTGTTCCCAGAATCGGGCTAATATATAGTAAACTGGCGGGTGTTGTGGCGCTTCTTCCCCTATAATTCGTAAGGTATTGGCGAGGCTACGGTCAGAATTAGGGGTCTGGTATTTTTGTAATTCTGTAGCGCTAATCACTTCACCAGTGTAGATATCCCCGATAATTTCTTCCGCTGAATAGCCAGCAATTCTAGAGGAGCTGAAAGTTTCATCCCCCCAGTAGACTTTGCTGTCGAGATTGGCTAAGCGAAAGACTATACCTAAGAGCAGTAGGGTAATGCATAATAGTCGCAAGGGAGGTTGAGGTAATTTCCCTAGCTGTAATCGTTTGGTTTCCATCACACAAAAAAGTACACCGAAAAGTATACAGGAAAGTAGAAAGGTAATTGATTCGTCTTCGTTTAATTTAGATATTGTACTTGAACGCTTTTTATTGACCGTTTCCTGATTACTGTTAACGATAATATTTCACTGTTAACAATAATACTTAATCTATAAACTTACCGATAACCGTCACTCCATTATCCCATTTTAAGTGTCTCTACCCAAACACAAAAAAGTATGAATCCCCCAGCCTCGAATGCCCCTAAAAACCAAGTAATATTTTGGTTTAGCTTGAGCCTAGCATTTGCTATGCTTTACAGCCTGATCGCCCTGGATGAAGCATTTAGTAATCAATACATTGTACAAGATGATGCCAGACAGCATGTATTTTGGATGCAACGGTTTTTTGATCCCAGCTTATTTCCCGATGATCTGATTGCCAATTACTTCCAATCTGTAGCACCTGCTGGCTATACTACCCTCTATCGGCTGATAGCATTTGTTGGGATTAATCCCCTCTTATTGAATAAACTACTACCGATGGTACTAGGGTTGATTACCACTAGTTACTGTTTCGGGCTTTGTCTACAAATGCTGCCGATCCCAGCTGCAGGATTTATCGCGTCTTTGCTTCTAAATCAAACCCTATGGATGCTCGATGATTTAGTATCAGCAACCCCTAGGGCTTTTATTTATCCCCTGCTGTTAGCATTTTTGTACTACCTATCACGGCGCTCATTGATCCCCTGTCTCGTAGTGATCACCCTCCAGGGTTTATTTTATCCTCAGTGCGTTTTCCTGTGTTGTGGGGTTCTGGTGCTGAAACTGTTGCGTTGGCGAGAGGGTAAAATCAGACTATCCTCCCAGAAGAATGACTATTGGTTTTGTGCAGCTGGGTTAGGTATGGCATTCATTGTCCTGTTGCCCTATGCTTTGACCACTTCTGACTATGGTCCAATTATCAGCGCACAGCAAGCCAAAACCATGCCAGAATTCCAACCAGGAGGGCGAGTTGCCTTTTTCGATCACAACCCATGGCATTTCTGGTTGGAAGATGCTCGCAGTGGTATATTTCCCCGAAGAAAGCGTTTACCCATAGCTGTCTGTGCTGGTTTACTATTGCCTATCCTGCTAAGATTTCCCTCATGGCTACCGTTAGTGAAGAAAGTCAAAGGGGAAACGGTACTCCTGACTCAACTGGCCCTGGTATCCCTTGGCATGTTCATTATGGCTCATGCTGTCCTGTTCCGACTGCATCTACCCAGCCGTTACAGTAAGCATAGTCTGCGAATTGTGCTAGTCTTAGCTGCTGCGATCGCTATAACTCTATTACTCGATGCTATTATTCAAGCTTGCCAGAGGCTAGCCTTTCCTCCAATTCCAGGGAAACCAGTGTTGGGACGAGCGATCGTTACACTCGTAGGAATAGCTCTAATCTTGTCTCCTCTTGGTTTCCATAATTTCCCCAAAACTAACTATGAGGTTGGGAGGAAACATGGCCTCTATGAATTCTTTGCTAAACAACCAAAGGATATCTTGATTGCCTCACTATCAAAGGAAGCCGATTTCTTGCCAACGTTTTCTGGACGGTCAGTCTTAGTCAGTAGAGAATACGGTATTCCCTATCATACTAACTATTATAACCAATTTCGCAACAGAGCGATTGATTTAATTCAAGCCCAGTACAGTCCAAACTTAGCTGAATCCAAACAATTTATTAGGCAGTACAACATTGATTTTTGGTTGTTAGATAAAACAGCATTTAATCCACAATATATAACTAAAAATCGCTGGATTATGCAGTATCAACCAGTAGCAGCAGAAGCTCAAGCTCGACTCAAACAAGCCATTGTTCCGGCAATTGTTAACGTTATCGATTCCTGTTCTGTTTTCGAGACAGATAAGATTGTCGTTTTGGATACCGAATGTATTGCGATTACCGGTAAGAGGTAAATAGGTAAGCCCAAATCAAGCTGGCAGCTATGTAAATATATGTAAATAAATCTATCTAAACATGCTGGCTCAAGGGAATAGATTGAATTTCTAGATGTTTTACAAAACTTGACATCAGTCGGTTCCATTAGTCGGTTGAATCATGCCTACCTATTTAATGGGTAATGGATAATTTGGCAAACCCTAGCAATTTACGTGATCCCAGCCCTGAACGCTACTCGGTATGACACTAACTATTGGTTTTCATCATCACTTTAAGAAGCGATCGCATCCCCTTCTTGACCCAATCAATCGAACCCAAAAAACAAAACTATATTAATTAGGGGGTCAAACCCCTCAACTTATCTGAAACGACTGGGTTCAAGATTTTAATTAGATGCCCTAAATTGTTGTTAAAGTCCATTCTTCCATTGTAGCAGGCATTACCAAATTCAGCCATCAAACCCTACCTATCCCAGGGCTAAACCATTGCTCTGTATCTAATACAGGAAAAGGAAGACAAGGTGGACTTGGAAGAAAGACAAAATAACCAAACAAAATCATCCCCCTATATCCTTGCTCTGTCTCTCCCCTTACTCTAAAACAAACTAAAACAAATACCTAAGCCCTGGTTGAATACCACAAGCCACTCCAAAGCAATTTGGACAGGGTTGGATATCACTATCAAGACTGAGACAGGAAGTATCTCAGTTTTACTACTAACGTTTACACCACAGGGCGTAAACGCTGCTTGGCGATCAAAACACTACCTCTAATTTTGAACTATGAAACCCTGTGTCAATCAGCATTTAGGTGCCCATGTATTCTGGAATCCTTATCAGCCTCATCAACCATTAACACTCTTTTCTAAAACTGCTCACCCTTTACCGGATAAACGTTTTTATCGTAAGGGTAAACGGTTACGCTTAACTGTCCAGGTTTCCCTAGTCGTTTTAACACTAACCTTAATGCTATCAAGGGTGATGCTAGTCCTGTTAACATACGTATTTTCATTCCCAGCTACTGAGCACTAACTATAATGGTTAATGGTTAGTGGTTAATGGTCAATTAACCATTAACCATTAAAAAAAAGCAATCAACCATATTAAAAGTTATTAACTGGACTTCATATCATCTCATGTTCTGATCTAGAAGCTTTTTCACCTTCATGGTTGCTGAATCGGTTGTATAGTAGTCCTGATGGTGATAATAGGAGCTAGTTGCGTAGTTCTCAACATCATTAGCAACAATACCTAAAAGATTAGTCCTAGAGGTTTTGAGTTCATCCAACGCTTGCATTAGAAATGAGCGGTCAGTCTTGTTTAATCTGCCTACGAAGACCATACCATCCGTGTTAGCTGCTAGAAGGCGGCTATCGGCAAGTCCGATCACGGGAGGTGTATCATAAATAACTAAATCAAAAACAGCATTAAAATGCTCCATCAAAGTTCCCATCTTTGGCGCAGATAGTAACCGAATCGGATCATGTGCTGGGGAACCAGCAGTTAGCACATGAAGATGATCCCACAGGGGCACTTGCTGGATGGCTCGGTTAGCTTTGATCCCCTTACTAAGGACGTCACTCAAACCAAGTTGATTGTTCAAACCAAAAATTTTATGTACCCGGGGACGGCGCAGATCTGTATCCACCAGTAGCACCCGCCGACCCATAGCAGCAGCCACTATAGCTAGGTGGACAGCAACGGTAGATTTACCGTCTGCTGGTCTAGCTGAGCTAATCACAATAGATTGGATTGGCTGATCCCAGCCCAGTAAGCCGATATTGCGATGGAGGAACCGGAACGCCTCTAAAAAGGGAGAAGCTTGCTGCAGTTTTGGCGTTGAGTTATTTTTCTGATTCTTAGGGAAGTTTGGAACAAAAGGTATACCTTTGCGGCTTGTTGATGACTTGGTTGGCTTAAGTGCTGGATGGTAAGGAATAACACCAAGAAGAGGCAATTGGGTGCGATGTTTAAGTTCGTCGGGAGAGTGGAACACATGGTCTAAGCGCTCCATCAACCACCCTGTTCCTGCACCCAGTAATATACCTGCGATCGCTCCCAAAATAATTTGAAGTTCCTGATGTTGCGGAATCGGATATTGAGGCTGTTTGGGTTTGAGAATAAGTTCCCAAGAATAAGGCTGGAAGCTTTCCTTAAGCTCCAACAGAGTATCTAATCGTTGGGTTGTCTCTTTAAGTTTATGCCGTAAACTGGTGTACTTTGGATCTATCGCCAACATCTGTTTCATGTCTTGCTCAAGACTTTCTTCTTCCTCAGCAAGAGCTTGTTGTCGTGCTTGCAAAACTGATATTTGGATGCTCTGATCTACCAGTTTTTGAGTTAGCTGCTGGTGAATTGAATTGGGTGATATCTTAGGAACATCTGTATCTGTAAGTTTAATCCCTAGTACCTGTTCAGCTTCAGAGCGTACCAGGGATAAGAAATTATACTGTTGCTGCTTGAGGGTCTTGATGGTGGGACTGTCTGGAGTATAGCGGCTTGACTCGATAGCAATCTCAGCCTCAACCTGTTCTAGGTGGTTGAGCATCTTTTGGTAGTAGGGGTTTTCGGCCAAAGTCACTTGAGCCAAAGCTAACTCCGAAGCACGAGAGTCCTTGACCTGATTTGATGACAGTCCTAGCTTTTGAGAAATGATCTGGTAAAAGGACTGAGCTTCCTTAAGCTGGATGTGAGTATCTAATTGCTGTTGCTTAATCTGGCTAATCTGAGTTGAAAGCTGCTGTTTTTGATTATCATAGTCAATTAACTTGTACCCTAGCTCCAACTTCAGCAGTTCTTCCTGCAGTCTGTCTACCTCTTGGCGAACTTGAGGCAACTCTCTATTTGCTAGCTCAAGGTCCTTGTGATGGTAACTTGCTTCTTGTTGGCGGGAGTACTTGATATAATTATCGGCAAGCTGGTTTAAAACAAAGTGAACTTTTTGAGGATCGCTATCACGGTAGCGGACTTCTAAGACACTAGTTCCTTCAATGTGTTTGATCCTCAGGTGATTATTCTTGACTAAAGACTTGTAGCTAGTTTTTCCATAGCGCTTGTTTATTTCCTCAATCACGGGAGTGATCAGTTTATGACTACGCAGTACCAGCATTTGGGTTTGATAAGCCAAGCTCTCAAAACCTGGTGTCGATTGATTTTCATCATCCTGTGCTGTCAGAGGCTCCAGACGCAGTCGGAACTTGCCTTCGTACAGAGGTTTCTGATTAGAAGTCCATACAAAAATACTAGCTGTGATCGTAATTGCTACACCAGCAGCCGCTAAAAAGCGACGCCGTATGATCGTCCAAATCTCCTCTAGCTTACGCCCATCCTGATAGTATTTTGAGTTTCTAGTGTGGTAGATGACGGGCTGTGAGTGGAAATATTTACCATTCCCCTGTGGGAAAAGCTCTGATTTATTGCCCATCTCTATATGTGCCTTTTTATTTATTGGTTTAAGTTATGTTCAAGAGTAACTGAACCTATGGCTAATCGCTCCCCTATCATATCCTTCAGTATTTGCCACTAACCATCAGCTCTGTAGTTAGTTTGTGTTAACAAACTAGTATTTGACACTAGAACTGGAAAATTTTACGCAAAACTTATCAAATATCCGGATAAAATGAAGGAATGGTTAAGTTAGGGGAATCGTGTTTGCTGGTACCAAGTTAAATTCATAGGTAGCACTATCGTAAGGATTCAGCCTACCGCTGTCAGCTATCAGCTATAAACTATCAACTAGCAGCCGCTTTCACTGCACGGGATCAGATCAGCAAAACGAGCAGGAATTTTCAACCAGCGGTACCAGCCCGTAACCTTGTTGACTACCTCCCGTTGATTAGCTGACGGCTGACCACTGATAGCACCTCAAGTAGCACCTCAAGTAGCGCATATGCTTGCGGTAGCACTATCTACCTATCTCCCCATTAGCTTGTCCTCCTGCCTAGCTAAATAACACTTCAAGAAGGCAATTTAGTTTAGTAGTATGGTCTTGAATTTAAGTTATAAATATAAAAAGGAAAAGGTCAATGGTTGGAATTCCTTGCCCTTTACCCCTTTACTAAACTTTTAAAGTTTAATCAGGAAGCAATTAGACAAATGATTATCTTAAAATAAATTGCCCCTGACAATGAAAAACTGATCATGGGGTATTTGGCTCGAATCAGATCAATTTTCCATTTTTCCATTTTTCCATTGACGACTCCTCAAGCAAAGCTAGAAAACCCCATATCTAGAGGGATATCTTGTAACCTTCCAGGACCGACTGCTTGAATAGCTTCTTTCAGAGACATATCTCCGGTGTAAAGCGCACGACCAACAATTACACCCCTAACCCCTAGAGGTTCGAGAGTCAGTAGACTCAATAGATCAGTGATTGAACTGACACCCCCAGAGGCAATCACGGGGATGGAGATATGACTTGCTAGTTCTCTTAGAGCGTCTAGGTTTGGTCCAGACAGAGTTCCATCCCGGTGAATGTCGGTGTAAATAATCGTAGTTACTCCCAGCTGAGTCATTTGCTCAGCTAGGTCAATAGCTGCAATTTCTGAGGTTTCTAACCAACCGTGAGTGGCCACCCATCCCTGACGAGCATCAATACCAACTACAATCTTCCCTGGGAATTCAGTGCAAAGCTGTTCCACTAGGGAAGGGTCTTCCACCGCTGCCGTCCCTATAATGACTCTATCGACGCCTAGAGTCAACAGTTGAGTGACTCCGGAGCGGGAGCGTAATCCACCACCGACTTGCACTGGCACAGGTACCGCCTGCACAATTGCTTCGATTGCTTTAGTGTTCACTGGCTTACCCAGTTTTGCACCATCCAAATCAACGACATGCAGCCTTGATGCACCTTGTTCAACCCATTGTTTCGCTACCTCGACTGGGTTATCGTTAAATATTTGCGCACGTTGGTAGTCTCCCTGGACTAACCGCACACATTTTTCTTCAAGTAAGTCTATAGCTGGAATAACATCCATGACTAAATTTCCCCCTAACCTATACTGAACTACGGCACACCAATCCCAGCAGGTATGGTGTAGGCTTCTGACATCACGGGGGTAGCCCAAGTCTAGGAGTTACGTCCTCGATTTGGTCTTAGATCCCCTGCAAGCCACTTCTTTCTGGCTACCCTTGCCAGTAGTAGTCGTTATTGTTCGATTGAAGCACTACCACTGGGCAATTCTGCCAGAATCTTAAACCGCACATGATTAATGGCTAACTCACCAATAGAAATATCTTCCTTTTTCACAGGCACCCCTTGGCTCTTCAGGATTTCAAACTTAATTCCTTTACCGATCTCTATATGGTACCAGGCAAGACCCATCAAAAACCGAGTGGGATAAGGACCCCCTTCAACCGTATCATCAGCACTCGATTCCATCGGTAGCCAGCCGATTCCTGGGATATAAAATTCCATCCAAACATGATTAAAATCTGGTACCAAAGGAATACCGATTTGGTCAGGATGGGGAGGGCATTTGTAACGACCAACAGTGCGGCAGGCAATACCATTAAGGCGTCCCAAAGCTAGCAATACTCCCAAATACTCCCCGCAAGACCCCACACCCCGTCGTAGCACAATGTCTGGAGTATCTATTTTAGGGGTCACGTGGTAGGAAAGTTTGTCGTAGACATAATTGCGAATACTGTAGACTTGCCGCAACAGATTCGTTTCGCTACCAATTGCTTCTTTAGCCGAACGGCGGATGATTTCTGTATCCATGGCTAACTTGTCATCATCAACCAAATAACGGTTCTGAAATTCTGGCGCTAACTCAGGCAACCCCTCCATATCCCGTGGTGTCAGGCGGTACTTGATACTCCAAACTTCTAGGAGTGCCTTCCAACCAAAGATATGGCGTTCCCCTGGCTTGAGGTTGTCAAACTTAAAGACGGCAACTTGCTGACCATCTTGAACGTCTATAGTAAAGGGTATACCTACGGGTTCGACTTTTGAGACCTTTTGTCGGTCAGTTTCCGATGGCAAGGCAATTCGCCATTCCAAATCATTCAACTCGATATCCTTGAGGGGATCAAGTTCCTCCACGTAGGACATTTCGATTAAATAGCCATTGGAGAGTGCGTAGCGACCTTCCGGATTGTAGGTAAAGTGTAACGGATGAATAAAAGTGCGATCGCGATACTGCAATTCATAATTAGGATCAGCGTTAGGGTTATCCCGGATGTAAGCCTCCTCAGTTGCATAAGCAACATAGAGGGTATCGTCTCCCGTCTGGGGGTCAGAACAAAACGCTAAGCCAGTAGGATTTTCAAAGGGGGTGAGTACACTGAACTGAATTTCGCCAGTTGCTCGATCAAGACAGTAAACTGTCTGTTCTTGGTCATCCGATACCCACAGTTCTTCATCGCGGATTGTTATATGTTCAATGCCAACTCCGGGAGAACGCAACCGGGTAATCTCATGACCTGTATTGCTGCTATAAATAATAATATATCCAACTTTTTTACAGGTAACATAAACAGTTGAATCTTTAACAGCGATTCCGTTAGCGGTGTAAGGCAAATCAACAAAGTGTTGTAGGTTTAAATTATCATTTATCTGGCAAAAATATACACTAGATTGTAGTGTTAACCATAGGGTTTCTCCTGCCAGGGCTAAACCAGTCACACCGACCAAATCCGAGTCCCGTTCTGGATTCAAAATTGTTGTGTTATCCGTGAAGGGATCAATTTGTAGGAGATAACCCTTAATCGAGTCGATAGCAATTATTTTTTCTTTCCAAAATGCTATCCCTTGCAAGGAAGATGCTCCAATTGGTCGGATAGTTTTGTCTAATTTTTGTCGCTCTTTAAAAAATGAAGCTGAATTCAGAATCATGAGGAAATCAGATGAAGAACAGATAAAGATTTCGACAAGATTATAAGCTTATAGTGGCGATGTCTCAAATACCTGAAGTTATTGTTAAAATGATGCAGGTAAGGTCTGAAAACCTGATCCTCTTAGAGGGGTTACGGGTTCCTCCAAGGGCTGTTGTTCTGCCATACTTGTTACTTATCCTGCTTACTTAAGAGAAACTTGGCTCTACCAGGGAATAGTTTTATCATGGCTTGGTTAACACGTTCATCAAAATTTACGCTCTTAATGGTTGCTTTGGCTTTTACTCTGGCAGTCAATCTTCCAGCCCAGGTACAAGCTCAGGCGAGTTTTTCCCTAGGGAGGGAACTGATTGAGAAGATACCGAACCACTGGGAATTATCTGAATATAATCCACCTTCAGACGAGGAAAACGATGGTACACCCTCGGATCTCGGACGTCCTGGAGGAACTAGGGGTCCCGGCTGCGTGAAACCAAACCTCAAAAATCCTCCTGTAGCGTTGGTTCCCAGTTCTACGATGGGAACAACGGTTGCTGAATACCCCACTTTCTCTTGGTATATGCCCTCTATCGAATCAGCATTAGGGCTATCTTTAAAGTTTGTGCTGAAAGATGCCGATGGAAAGGAGCTTTACTCAGTCAAGTATCCCTTACCCGATACGGTATATCCTGGAATTAGGAGTATAACGCTTCCTCCCTTTGTGAACCTACCTCCGTTAGAAGTTAATCAGAAGTATGACTGGCAGGTAGGATTGATTGATTCCCTGTGCCCCTTTAACAATATCTATATTGATGGTCGAGTCAAGCGAGTTGAAGAAGATCCAAACCTAGCGCAAAGTCTAAAGCAAGCAACCCCCCAACAGCGTGTTGTGATCTACGTAAATGATCGACTTTGGTACGAAACATTAACGACTCTGGTAGAGTTGCGAAGGCAGAGCCCCAATGACGAGAACTTGGCAGAAGCTTGGCACAAACTGCTGATTTCCGTCGGGTTAGATCCAATTGCCAAAAAACCCTTGTTTGAACAAGCCAGTAGGACTAACAAATAAATAACGAAATATATTAGGTTATTAATACCTGTATGAATACAACGTATGAATACAAATCGGTATAATAACACTCAAGACCCTGAAGAACAAGAGATTCTCAGTCCTATAGCCCAAATTCTCCAACAAGACTATCAAAGGTTCCCAGCTGACCAAACTTATAGCATCTACGCCTCAGACGTCTATTTTAAAGACCCCCTCAACCAGTTTCGCGGGCTTGAGCGTTACAAACAAATGATTGCCTTTATCAATCGCTGGTTCCTTGAGCCCCATCTAGATTTGCAACACATTTCCCAGTCAGGAGATACAATTAAAACCCGCTGGACTCTGAGCTGGACTACGCCATTACCCTGGAAACCTCGAATTACTATTCCTGGCTGGAGCGAGTTAAAGCTGAATCCTGAGGGATTAATTGTTTCTCATATAGATTATTGGGACTGTTCACGCCTGGACGTAATTAAGCAGCTTTTGTAGAGTAATGTAAAGTAAATAAATGTAAACTTTTCTCAGAACAGCTGGAGCATACCATGCGCGTAATTTTGATGACCGGTAAGGGAGGAGTAGGAAAAACCTCTGTAGCCGCTGCTACCGGCTTGCGTTGTGCCGAGTTAGGCTACAAAACTCTAGTTCTGAGTACTGACCCAGCTCACTCCCTAGCAGATAGTTTCGATATTGAACTCAGTCACGAACCCCGATTAGTCCGTCCCAACCTTTGGGGAGCAGAACTTGACGCTCTGATGGAATTGGAAGGAAACTGGGGAGCGGTTAAGCGTTACATTACCCAAGTGCTGCAAGCTAGGGGCTTAGATGGGGTACAGGCAGAAGAATTAGCCGTTCTTCCTGGTATGGATGAAATTTTCGGTCTCGTCCGCATGAAACGCCACTACGATGAAGACGAGTACGATGTTCTGGTTATTGATTCAGCTCCCACTGGTACTGCGCTACGGTTACTGAGCTTACCAGAAGTAAGTGGCTGGTATATGCGCCGTTTTTATAAGCCACTACAAACTATGTCAGTTGCTCTGAGACCTTTGGTGGAACCATTATTCAAACCCATTGCTGGCTTTTCTTTACCAGATAAAGAGGTCATGGATGCTCCTTATGAGTTTTATGAACAAATTGAAGCCCTAGAGAAGGTACTCACTGACAACCAACAAACATCAGTGCGTCTGGTGACTAATCCTGAGAGAATGGTGATTAAGGAGTCTTTACGAGCTCATGCTTACTTAAGCCTATACAACGTTGCCACTGATCTAGTTGTTGCCAATCGGATCATTCCTGACCAAGTAACTGACCCATTTTTCCAACGCTGGAAAGAAAATCAGCAACAGTACCGCCAGGAAATTCACGACAATTTCCGCCCTTTACCCATTAAAGAAGTTCCCCTCTATTCCCAAGAGATGTGCGGTATTGAGGCGTTGGAGCGTCTCAAAGAAACTCTCTATGGTTCAGAAGATCCCACTCAAGTGTATTACCAAGAAAACACCATTAGAGTAATACAGCATAAAAATGAGTACAGCCTAGAACTCTATCTACCTGGTATACCCAAAGACAAAATACAGCTTACTCAAACAGGAGATGAATTGAATGTTCGCATTGGTAACCATCGGCGCAATTTAGTCCTCCCCCAAGCTTTAGCAGCCCTAAAACCTTCAGGAGCCAAGATGGAAGAGGATTATCTAAAAATCAAATTTACCACTGGTGCAGTTAAGATTTGATCATGCCTTGTAGAATGGGAGTCAATCTACAAAGCACTGAATTAACCCTTTTTTAGATCCTGAGCCATTTTGAGGAAAGGATCCAGGCTGGAGTCAGGGCGACGGCGTTGAGAGCTTACCTGACCGTTTTGTCCTGATGTAGCTCCAGACTCGGATGTAGCTCCAGACTGGGAAGCAGGCTCAGACGTGGCCATAGGTGTCTGATTTTGGGAAAGGGTGACTTTATCCGTAGCAGAGATCTGCTCTACCACTTCACCCCTTAAAACAGCAGTTTTGGTCTTGGGATAGGATTTCTTGACCTTAACGCTGCTGCGCATGTAGTCAATGTTTCCCATTGTTTTGGCTTCATCTGTGTCCAAGAAATACTCTTTGGACTGGTTAGCTTTTATAGACTGTGCCATATCCTGGCGGTCCTCATCAACGTACTTGGTCTGAGAGTTGAACAAATTGCCAAAGAGTCCCATAGTTAATTTTTCCTGCCTCTAGGTAGTCGATTGTTACTTTATATTAAATATAATAAATATTTATATCATAAAATCTGCAAAAACTGATATCAACACAAAAAAAACCTCAGCCACTAACAGAGAATATCCTCTGTTAGTGGCTGAGGGAATTAGTTAGGGTGCATCTAGTACTTCTGTATCCAGCTGGGTTGTAATCCAATCAGGAAGCAAAATTAAATATGGGGTGGAACCCCGCACTGGTTCAAAGCGGTAGGGAACGCGCACCAAGAGAGTAATTGCTGATAGGGCACATGCCTAGGGCATATCGCCACCACTGGCTATAAGTTTAGAGACACCTTATTTGTAGGCTAGAATACTTAGTTAATATTTAGTTAATAGGAAACGCCACGATATTTGAGGTTGACTTTGTGTTGCACAAGTGGTAACGGATGGGCACTACCCAATCGGTAATTTAGTCCCCGGTACTTGCCAATCAAGTCAACTGCTGTGGTGGAAACTTCGCAAGGATGGTATTGGTAGCTAACACCGCGATAAAAAAGTTTCATCGTCTTCGCCTCATAATGTCAGTGTAGTGATAAGAGGCGCGTTCCTTCAGGATTTATCCTTACTTCCGTCTATCCATGAAACTTGATCACCCATGTTCAAGTCATGAACAGATGAACGATTTGTAATTTATGTATCTATTGTAACCGTTTCGCCGGTAAATCTCAATATCTTCATAAAAGTTAATAGTTTCCCGTCGTCGCCAGTTCTAACCTCAGGCGCTAGAGTGAGATAACTGCAAGCGTCTGGGAGTGGCAAGACGATGAGTGATAAAGGTGAAAGTTATAAACTTATTAGTGATAATCGACAAGCTCGTTTCCGCTACGAAATTTTAGAGACTTACGAGGCCGGGATTGAGTTAAAGGGAACGGAGGTCAAGTCTATCCGAGTTGGCAAGGTCAACTTGCGGGATGGCTATGGGTTGATTCGTGGTGGGGAAGCGTGGCTGCTCAATGTCCATATCTCTCCGTACCAAAATATCAACGAATATTTTAATCATGACCCCCGTCGCAACCGAAAACTACTGCTGCACCGTAAAGAAATCAATAAGCTTACTGGTAAATTAGAACAGCAAGGTTTAACCCTTGTCCCCTTAAAGATTTATTTGAAGCGCGGCTTAGTTAAAGTCAGCATTGGTTTAGGCAGAGGGAAAAAGCTCCATGATAAGCGCGAGACGATCAAGAGGCGTCAGGATCAGCGAGATATGGCACGGGCTATCAAACGTTATTGAAGGTTGTTGCCCTTTGGCTTTCGGTGAAGGGTAGATTGGTAGGTTGGAGGGTTGTTCGCCTTTGGCGTTCCCGTAGGGCAGGTTGGAGGTTGTTCGCCTTTGGCGTTCCCGTAGGGCAGGTTGGAGGTTGGAGGGTTGAAAGTTGTTTGTTTAGCACAAAACTAGCAACCTTCAACCTTGGTAACTTGGTAACTTGTAACCTGCAACCTTCAAAGCAACCTGCAAATTTTAAACTTTTGAGGACTCAGAATTGGGATTGACATAGAAACTGGCAATAATGGCGACGACTAGCCACCATAGGGTCTGTACTTGAGGACGGTACCAAACGGTATCTACCAGACCATGGGCGAGCATTCCTGACATGGTAGCAATGGCTCCCATCAGCCAAAATCCCTGACGGTTAGCTAAATTTCTCAGACGACTCAGTTGTTGCATACCTTGGTTGATAGTGACCATTAGCAACCACAAGAAACATAACATCCCGATCAAACCCATTTCTACGGCAGTTTCTAAGAAAATGGAATAGGCACTGAGGGCGGTATATTTCGGGCGTTGGAAAAGGGGATAGATTTTGTTGAAGGCGTTGTTCCCTGGACCAATGCCAATGATGGGTCGGTCACGAATCATGTCCACCACAGCAGACCAAACATTCATGCGGAAGTTGTTACTACTATCTTCCCGACCAACAAAAATACTAGCAATGCGATCGCGTATAGCTGGAACAAACATGACTGCGAGAAGCATCACCCCAGCACAACTGCTTAATAGCGCTGGCATTGCCCAAGGGCGTAATTTAGGGGGCAACTGTACACTGTACCAATACACCAGCAGGATCAAGAAGACGAAAATACAAACAACAAAACCAATCCATCCACCCCGACTAAAGGTTAGCACTAGACAAACTGAATTCACGACCACCATCGTCAGTGCTAAGGCTTTGGGGAGCAAACCCTGCCAGACAAATACTGCTGCCAAACTCAATGCTACTGCTGGGATCAGATAACCAGCTAGTAAATTCGGGTTGCCCAGATAACTATAGACCCGCGTCAGTTTTGCTGCTGCTGAAGTGGGGTCTACCCAGGTAGCTAATGCTTCAGCCCCAAAAAACCACTGCCGCAAGCCGTAAATACTGACAATGAGTGATATATGGAGAAACAGGGTAATAATCCAGCTACGAAGCCGACCGGAACGCAATACCCTTGCCATCAGGGCAAAAAACAACAAATAAAGGGTTAATTTCACCAAACCACTACAGGCAGCACCTTTCACCGGAGAGAGTGCGGTGGCTATAGTGGCAACACTCCAGTAGAAGAAAACTAACAGATGAATGGGGCTTACCTTGGGCTTTCCTGTATCATCAGATAGGGTTAGCAATACCCAGAACCCTGCACTTGCAATTAACAAGATGCCTACTAGAGCATTGGACACAAAAGGAGCTAAACTGAACACCAGAGCAACTATCATCGCTCCTATTGCGTCAGACCACTGTAGGAGCAAGCTACTCTGACGCCAAGCATCTAGGAGTCCCACCAGGCGATACAAATAGCTAGTGCCTCGCCACCGATACAGCTGTAAATTTGAGAGAGTAAACTTAGCCCATGCTGAATTCATTGTCTATTTTTTATTTGAACCCACCCTATCTATAATCTTTGATTTTAGATCAGGATTCATTCACCAAATACTAAAAAACTTTTCGACGCTTCCCGAAAAGCTGGTGTTCTCAGGGGGTCTTTAGCACTTTTGCTATCGACCACTTCACAAAGACTAAGCAAAATTAAACAATTTATTAACTGAGCAACCCTGATCAGCCGTTAGTCTTCTACTTATGAGTTTTTTTGAGAAATACGAGTCCGACCAGAGGAAAAAGGGCGGCAGGTGTCAGTCGCTAACACTCCCATGGCTTGAAAGGCTACCAGGGTGGAGAACATTACACAAGCTTCTGCACCACCAGTGACAGCATAACGGGCTTGACCA
>NZ_JAAHFV010000229.1:0-10619 GCF_010672755.1 Moorena sp. SIO1F2 | reverse complement strand
CTGACGACCGAAACTTACTAGCTACAGCACAAGAACGCCATGCTAAATTTTTTGTGGAATGGTTACAGCCTGAAAATTTAGAAGATGAGACGGTCGTAGATGAGACGGTCGTCAGCCAGCTTCTTTGCATATCCCTACTCCCTACTCCCTACTCCCTACTCCCTATTCCCTATTCCCTTTGAATAACTATGTTGGCTTTGCTCCCTCTGATTACCTTCACTGTTTTATTTCTCTTCATCTATCGTTACAATTCTTGCTGGCGTAGTTCCCTATTGTGGGCAGCTATTACTTGGGGAGTCTTATTAACCTTTATTACTGAAGTTTTAAGTTTATTTAAGTTAATTACTTGGGGTTGGATCGCGGGAATCTGGGGTTTACTGAGTCTGACGTTGATTTTTGCCTACTTTCGGACTGTTAAACCAGGACGAGTCACCCTCACCCAAGATTCACAACATGGGATTGGGCAAAATCGGATTGGGCAAAGCTCACCCTCCACAAACGGGCAAAACCCAAGGGATAGGAATGACCAAATCTCTGGTTTTTTACTGGTCTTACTTGGAGGTATAGGATTTCTGGTCGCTATCGTAGGCTTAACTGCTATCGTTGCGCCTCCCAACACCTGGGATTCCATGACTTACCACATGAGTCGTGTGCTTCATTGGATGCAGCATCACAGTGTTGCCCATTATCCTACCCATATTCCCAGACAGCTTTACCAAAACCCTTGGGCTGAATTTACGATCATGCATTTTCAACTCCTGAGTGGGGGCGATCGCTTAGCTAATCTTGTCCAATGGTTCAGTATGATTGGTAGCGTGATTGGGGTATCTCTGATTGCTCAACAACTGGGAGCGACTATACGAGGACAGATTTTTGCTGCTGTCGTCGCTGCGACTATTCCGATGGGAATCCTACAAGGGTCAAGTACCCAGAATGATTATGTGGTTTCGTTCTGGGTGATTTGTTTGGCATACTTTATTATTTTGACTCTTACAGCAAGTTTCGCCCCCCTAGCCCCCCAACTTTGGGGGGAAATTGAGTTAAAATCCCCCAGAATTGGGGGATTTAGGGGGCTTGCAGCTAAAGGTAGTGAGGTTAATTCATCTGAAAACGGCTGTAAATCCAGAGTTAGCTGGATTAATATAGTAGGGGTTGGTGCTACCATGGGCATGGCTATTGTGACGAAAGCAACAGCCTATATTTATACATTCCCCTTATTTATCTGGTTTTCACTGATCATGATTAAGCGCCTAGGTTGGCGATGGTGGAAGCCAATTTTAGCGGTAGGGATTATTGTTATTTCAATTAATCTTGGTCACTATATCCGTAACTTCGACTTGTATGGCACTCCAATTGCTACGGCTTCAGAAGAACTACGATATACTAATGAAATTTTTACAACGTCAGTCTTAGTCTCCAATATTTTGAGAAATATTGGTCTTCACCTGGGAACACCGATTGGGATTATTAATGCTATATCTAATAAGATAATTAATTTATTCCATCTGGTTTTAAGTGTAGATATTAGTGACCCCCGCACCACCTATACCGGAAAGTTTGGGATTCCTGGTGGCTTATCAACTCTGGGAATTAATGCTACAGAAAACAACACCAGCAACACCCTTCATCTAGTTTTAATTGTTTTCTCTATCATCGCTTGTTTCATCCAACGACAGGGTCGAAAGCAACGCTATATACTCAGTTATCTTGCTGTTATTATTAGCATATTTATACTATTTTGTTTCCTGTTGAAATGGCAATGGTGGAACAGTCGGCTTCATTTACCAATTTTCTTACTTTTTTCTGCAGTAGTCGGAATAGTATTGTCCCAAATTAAGCTACGTCAAGTTGCCAATGTTATAGCAGTGGTTCTGATCATCACATCATTACCATGGGCATTATCTGGTAGAGAACGACCTCTTGTCGGCGCTAACAGTATTTTAAACACTAGCCGTACTGAGCAATATTTTAACAGTAGGTCTCGAATCAGATTAGGTTACCTCGGTGCTATTGATGTTTTGAAAAGTAATAAATGTACAGATATTGGCATGTATTTAGGTGACAATGACTGGGAATACCCATTATGGATACTGTTACAACAACAGACTGATTCACCAGTGATAATTGAACATATAAATGTTAAGAATGCATCAGCCAGTAAGTCTGAACTTTCCACCAACAATAGCAAATTTATTCCTTGTGCAATTTTTTCAACTAAACCTGAACCTGATAAAACTAACCAAGGCGAGCAGATAACTTACCAAAATAGAAGTTATACCCAAGGCTGGTCAAAAGACAAGGTCAAAATTTTCCTTAGTCAAAAATAATCCTGATTTTCTCCGTAATTCTAAATTAGATTTTAAGCTATCAGCCGTCAGCCGTCAGCCGTCAGCCGTCAGCCGTCAGCCGTCAGCGGTCAGCCGTCAGCCTTAGCTGATAGCTGATAACTGATAGCTGATAGCTGATAGCTTAATTCATCTAGTTGATAGTAGTATGGCTGAGCTATGCTGGAAGCAAGTGTTTAATGACCCTCTTGATTAGCTGGATGAATTGGATATTTTCAGAACCCTTAAGGGTAGAAAAAATCACAGTTGCGATCGCGGATTTACCTACGTCATTGCGAGGCACAAAACTTGTACAACTATCCGATTTACATTATGATCGACAGCAGTTACCAGGAAATATCTTAGCTGACGCTATTGAAGCCGCTAATCAAGCTGAACCTGATCTAGTCGTCTTAACTGGCGACTACGTAACCAATAGCCCGACTCCTATTTATCTACTAGCGCGGCGATTGAAGTACCTGGAAAGTCGCCATGGAATCTATGCTATACTGGGTAACCATGATTTAGCCTGGCGTCATTCAAAAGCAACAATTACTCAGGCTCTAACTAAGATTGGTGTGAAGGTGTTGTGGAATGCGATCGCTTATCCGTTTGGAGCACAATTACCTCTAGTAGGACTTGCTGATTTTTGGTCTGGTGATTTCAATCCTGGTCCAGTGCTCAATCAACTTGACCCCAAAACACCCCGGATTGTCTTATCCCACAACCCTGATACTGCGGAGATATTACAGCGTTGGCGAGTGGATTTGCAGTTGTCTGGTCATACCCATGGTGGTCAGATTGTGATTCCAGGAATCGGACCTGCGCCAGCATTTTTGAAAACTATCCGGAAGTATATTCCTAGATCTGTGCAGCCCTGGATACCCTATTTGAAAGTATGTTCAAAAGTAACTAACCATTGGGAATGGTCCGAGGGTCTACATCGGATCGGTAGAAACCAGTTATATACTAATCGTGGTTTAGGAACTTATTGGCCAGGTCGTCTATTTTGTCCACCAGAAGTTACAGTAATTACGTTGAATTAAGAATGTAGAATTAAGAATTAAGAATGTAGAATTAAGAATGTAGAATTAAGAATTAAGAATGTAGAATGGGGAATTAGGTAAGCATTCAGCTGTGAGCCTAAAGCTCACGCTGCGCGAAGAGCTTATTTTATTCAAAAGCACCTCAAGTAGCGATGCAGAGGTGCGACCCGTGGCGAATTTAATTCGCCTACGGAAAACGCACCATTACGGTCTTGGGGGTTCCCCCCATGAGCGACTGCATCAAGACAGCGTGCCCGTAGTGCATAAGTTGATAACTGTCTGTTCGCGTAGGGCATTAGCTGATAGCTGAATACTTACGGAATTGCCAATTCTCAATTCTCAATTCTTAATTCTCAATTCTCAATTCTCAATTCTTAATTCCCAATTCTTAATTCTTAATTCTCAATTCTCAATTCTCAATTCTTAATTCTTAATTCTTAATTCTCAATTCTTAATTCTATAATTACGTTAGTAGGTAGCCAGTTTTTTGTTCAATGTAGTCTATTATCTTATGATAAATGTCTGGATATTTTTGTTCGCTAATAATGATGGGCATGGAACTGTCAGGTAACCAAAAGGTTAATCTCTGATTTGGGTAGTGACAAAAACTACTGATTTTGTTGAGGTCAAGGATATAATCATGACGCTCGTAATTGAATGTAATCCAAAAACCTGAAGGTGATCGTGCTGATAACTTTTGAATGTAGTTGACCACTCGTTGATAACCGTCTGGGTCATTTTGACGGTTGACAATAATGGGGATAGTACTATCGGGTAACCAGAAGGTTATTTTTCCGTTGGGACCATGGGTGAATGTACTAAGTCGGTCCAGATCAATGACATATTCTCGATGATCGTAATTAACTTTTATCCAGTAACTCACAAAACCTCCTTATTGAAATAATGGGTTGGTAATACTAGCAATTACCAATTCGATGGCCAAAGGCCAAGCTACGCGAACGATTCGAGTTAATCACTTTAGCAAAGGGAACAGGGAACAGGGAATAGGGAACAGGGAACAAAAATGATCACAATTCATTTAGGATTGCTCTTCTTATTGAGATTACTGGTTACTTGTTGTTAATTAACACTGGTTACTGGTTACTAGTTATTTATTAAAGGATAAATAGTTAACCAGGATAAGAAAAATTTAGAATTTAGAATTTAGAATTTAGAATTGGATTCTTCATTCTTAATTCTTAATTCTTAATTCTTAATTCTTCATTCTTAATTCTTAATTCTTAATTCTTCATTCTTAATTCTTCATTCTCTTAAGACTGTCCCTGAATTGAGCGAAAGTTGGAAGCCCCAACCGACACGAAGTAGATTGGGGTACTTCACTTTTGCCTAGCTGCTGATCAAGCTAAGTCATATTTCAGGGCTTTATTCCTCAGAGCCGGATAATTTCTGTGGAATCATCTTTTGATCGAGGGTAATTATCCGGCATGATGTCATTAATACCCTAATCTGCGACATATGTGACATCACATACTCAAGAGCTTACTTCCGCAACGGATTGCTGGTTTTGGCTAGTACTGCCGTTAGTACTAGACTGTTTAACCTGCCCTTTGTCAAGGGTAGCTTGCACAAATCCGAGAAACAATGGATGGGGATGACTGGGACGGGAGCTGAATTCTGGGTGGAACTGAGTGGCAATAAAGAAGGGGTGTTGTTTCAATTCAATCATTTCCACGAGGCGACCATCGGGAGAAGTACCACTAATCACAAAACCTGTTTCTAGAAATAGGTTACGATAAGCATTATTAAATTCATACCGGTGGCGGTGGCGCTCATAAATGACTTCTTCTTGGTAGAGGGAAGATGCTAGAGTATTAGGTGCTATACGGCATGGGTATAGCCCTAAACGCATGGTACCGCCTAAATCCACTACATCTTGTTGCTCTGGCAATAGATGAATGACGGGATTCTTGGTATCAGTGAAAAACTCGGCACTATGGGCTTCTTCTAAGAGGGCTATGTGCTTTGCCCATTCAACTACAGAACACTGCATCCCTAAACATAAGCCCAGCAAGGGAATCTGATTTTCCCTAGCATACCGAATTGCCTCAATTTTGCCATCTACTCCCCGAATCCCAAAGCCTCCAGGAATAAGGATACCGTTAAAACCGTTTAGGAAGGGTTCAGGACCGTAAGCTTCTACATCCTCAGCACTAACCCAGTGTATTTTGATTTTGGTATCTTTTGCGATCGCAGCATGCTCCAAAGCTTCCACAACGGATAGATAGGCATCGGTTAGTTTGATATACTTACCAACAATGGCAATTTCAAGGTGGTGAGTGGGATGATGCAGACGCTCAACTAACCTCTGCCACTGGGTTAAATCTGGTTCCCGTTGCTCCATTTGGAATAACTCTAGGGTTTGCTGCGCCAGTCCTTCTTTTTCTAGCATTAGGGGCACTTCGTAGATACTGCTGGCGTCCTGTGCAGAAATAACTGACTCTACTGGTACATCACAGAATGCTGATATTTTATCTTTTAATCCGGGTGGCAAAGCGCGATCGCATCGGCAAATTAAAATATCTGGTTGAATCCCAATAGCACGCAATTCCTTTACGGAGTGCTGGGTTGGCTTGGTTTTTATTTCTCCAGCCGCAGGAATCCAAGGTAATAGGGTGACGTGGGTATAAAGTACGTTATTGCGCCCGACATCCTTACGGAATTGACGAATTGCTTCCAAAAACGGTAGGGATTCAATATCCCCCAATGTGCCACCAATTTCTGTAATCAACACATCAGGATTGGAATTTTGGGCAACTCGATGAATGCGCTGTTTGATTTCATTAGTAATGTGGGGAATCACCTGCACTGTCCCCCCCTGGTAGTCACCGCGACGTTCTTTATTGATTACGGCTTGATAAATCGAGCCAGTGGTGACACTGTTGAGGCGAGAGACGGAGGTATCGGTGAAGCGTTCATAGTGACCTAAATCTAAATCTGTCTCAGCACCGTCTGATGTTACAAACACTTCTCCATGTTGGTAGGGACTCATGGTTCCCGGATCTACGTTAATATAGGGGTCTAGTTTAAGAATGGAAACGGAATAGTTCCGGGATTTGAGTAAACGTCCCAAGCTAGCAGCAACAATCCCCTTGCCAATACTGGATACAACGCCTCCAGTAATAAAGACAAACTTAGTCATAATAGTATTAATATAGTAGCGCGATAGAGATTTATCTGGTTCATTGTGCCATACTACACCAGAGTTGTTTGCTGCTGCTAAGCTATCAGTAATCAGCTATTAGCAATCAGCAATCAGCAATCAGTAATCAGCTATTAGCAATCAGCAATCATTAATCAGTAATCAGCAATCAGGAATCAGCAATCAGCAATTAGCAATCAGTAATCAGTAATCAGTAATCAGCTTATGGGTTAACTCACAGCGTCGAAGCCTGTGCCACGCGCTACCCGAACAGCTTATGGCTTAACTCACAGCGTCGAAGCCTGTGCCACGCTGACCGCTGACCGCTGACCGCTGACCGCTGACCGCTGACCGCTGACTGCTGACCACTGACCGCTGACTGCTGACCGCTGACCGCTGACCGCTGACCGCTGATCGATGCACAACCCCTAGGATTCCTCATCCATTGGATTACCGAGGTCTAGATTACCGACGTCAAAGACAATTATAAATTCGGCATCAGGCATTAATCGTTTCAGGGCCCATAAATGTCCCTCTGCATCCGACCGGTTTCGGAAGCGAGCAACGACTCTCCGCTGCATCTTGGGTAACAGCCGAATGACCACCCACGGATGAAGGCGTTCAGAATAACTCATAATCAAACTATCTCCTTGTGTAAGGGAGCCAGAGCTAGCCCGTGGATATTGCACTCTCGTTGGGCTAGCTCTTGACTCCGGGCGTCTCAGCGCCCACTTTTATATTATAGCCTAAAAAAACTTATATTATAACATATTTTGAAAAGTTTTGTAAAAAACTGATCGGGAGTAGGGAGTAGGGAGTAGGGAGTAGGGAACAGGGAACAGGGAACAGGGAACAGGGAACAGGGAATAGGGAATAGGGAAAAAATCCTGTGTACCTTGATAGCTTATAGTTATGAAAAACGCTGTATAGCATTTATAAATAGGTCATAAACAATAGACTTCGCGGCAGTTGTTGGGAACAGGGAATAGGGAACAGGGAACAGTGGACAAGAATTGACGTAAACACTATCATAAAAATACTTTTGCAAGAGGTCTAATCTGGCTAATTTCTCATAACATCAAAAACCCTTCGGAGCTTATTGATACAGTCGCTAATGAGGGGACACCCAAGACCTCGCTGCATCGCTCTTTCCTACGATTCCCGATTCCCGATTCCCGATTCCCGATTCCCGATTCCCGATTCCCGATTCCCTGCCCCCTAAAACATTGAAAAACTACTTTACTTATTGCTATGGGTCTATTATTCTGTTTATTAGCTACTTTCTCCACTTCCATAATCCTTGGATACGCTAATCCTGTCAGTGGGCAAAGTGCATTTACAGCAATTTTCGCCCCCCTAGCCCCCCAACTTTGGGGGGAAATTGAGTTAAAGTCCCCCATAATTGGGGGATTTAGGGGGCTTGCAGCTAAAGGTAGTGAAGTCGATTCATCTGAAAACAGCTGTAATACTCCTAAGGTAAACGAATCTAGATCTAGAACAATGTCTTATCCTACTCAAGAGTCAGAATTCAGTAGTCAAGAAAATTTTCAAGTCAGTCAATCGTCTCCACAACTAAAACTTTATAGTGGTCTTCGGAGCCGAGCTACCATTGTGCAGTGGTATCTTGAGGAGTTGGGAGTGCCCTATGAGTATATCTTGCTGGATATGAAAGCTGGAGAGCATAAACAGCCGGAATACCTGTCGATTAATCCCATGGGTAAAGTGCCAGCAATTGTGGATGGGGACTTCAAACTTTGGGAGTCGGGAGCAATTTTGGTTTACCTAGCCAATAAGTATGGAGAAACTCCTAGTTCTTTGGAAGAACAGTCGGAGATTGTGCAGTGGGTGTTGTTTGCAAATGCTACCTTAGGACCAGGCTTATTTTTAGAAGATAGACGGGAGAAAGAAGCGCCCAGTTTGTTGAAGCCACTAAATGAACTATTAACGGATAAACCGTTTTTGTTAGGGGATAATTTCAGTGTAGCGGATATTGCAGTAGGGTCTTATTTAGCTTATGCCAAAATACTGGTAAATTTTGATTTTAAAGAGTATCCAGCTGTTGCTGATTATCTGATGCGTTTGTCTGAACGTCCAGCTTTTCAACAAACTATTGGTAATCGGTAATTGGGAGATAGGGAATCGGGAGTCGGGAGTCGGGAGTCGGGAGATAGGGAACAGGGAACAGGGAATAGGGAGTAGGGAGTAGTTGTATTTGGTGCGATCGCGTAGCGTGGCCGTAGGCCAAACGCGAACGCTCCAATTCAAAGTTTCTTCTTTTCTTTATTTTGAAGTTTTAATTTTTAATTTTTAATTACCCAAAGGGGTGAAAGAATACTGTACCTCATAAGTGCGAGGAACGCTATATCGATAGACAAAAGTAGTAATTGGTGGTAGTTATGCCACAAGATCAATCTTGATCTAGAATATCAGAAGTAAAAGGACAATCCTGGGGGAAGCAAGTAGATGGATAATCCTTGCTAACCACAAAGAGTGGATATCTGTAGCAATCGGAAAAGACCGATTCAAGATAAGGCTTGAGACTGGGAGATTCAGACAACAAAAGATTAATCTGTTCTCTCTGCTCATTGATCGTTTTTTCCCAACCTCGATAATCAGGCTCTGAATTCACGTACTGCCTTTTAAGCAAGTGTTCCATTAAAACCTTAAGTCCGCTCTGAATCTCTCGTTTATCTGTTCGCCCCAAGGTGGCTATTTCCTCAATTAAATTCTCTATGTCCAACTCATCAAAGTTTCTTGTTTTAAGTTGCTGACAATTTAGATCAGTCCACAGAACAAAATCCTGATTATACAAGTCACTATTACTCATTATTTGTTCATTATTTTATAGTTTTTGTAAGAATCACGGAGGTTTTTAAGTATCCGTACATTAAACTAAATTACTATATAGCAATTCTCATAGCTATGAGTAAAGTCACAGCGCTTGTGGCCTGTGCCACAAAGCTGACAGCTGACAGCTGAATACTTACTATTATAGCGTTTATCATAGCTATGAGGTACAGATAATTTGGGATTGCTATAACCCATTAGTGCGTCAGTGCAATAGTTTTTTTTAACCACTGAACTGATTCCTGGATCATAACCGTTAATAACAATCTTCCCATCTGCCACGCCACCGCCCCATATCTACCACACTTTCCACACTTTAAGTGTTTTACACCCTTACCACACTCTAAGAGATAGTGTGAATGCAATAGTTTTTCTAACCCCTTGCATCTTCTGAGAACTTGTGTTAAAATAACAGTATCGTTAAAGCAATGGTTTTTCCGCCATGATGATTTCTACCGCCCAAGCCGCTGAATTACTAGGTGTTTCTGCCACTCGCGTCCGTTTCCTTCTGGGCAAGGGCAGAGTGAAGGGGGCTTATAAGGTGGGTAGAACTTGGGTGATTCCTCTATTTGACGGTATGCCGGTGGTCACCCCTGGTACTCGCGGACCGAAGCGGAATTGGTCAAAGCGTACGGAGTACACGAAGGCTGTGATTCACGTTAATCAGAAGGTAATTCGCCAAAATCTCAAGAGCGGGGAGCGCAACCCTGTGATAACGGTCAAACGGGGTTCTAAAAATATTTATGGTCATACGGTAGAAGTTAATGGCCCCTGTCGGGTGATGTATCGTCCAGATGATCCTTTACATTGTGGGGCTAGGGTGTGGATTGAGACGATTTCTGATTTTAAGGTGAGCTGATTTGGCTACTTTAAGGACGACTTTCAGCATCGGATTTATGAACAAAACACCAGACTTTGATGATGAGATGCTACCTGAGTACCAGTTTGACTATCGCAAGGCAAAGCCGAATCGTTTTGCTCAGCAGCAACCAACTAATGCGATCGCACAAGCGCGGAAGCGTGGCCTTTTGGCCAAGGTCAATCCCAACCAAGTTCCAAAGACAACTTAGTGCAATTCGCTCTCGACTTCAAAAATTAGGTTTGTTGTAAGTCAGCTAAGTACAGGACAAAAAATGGAGAGAGTTAAGAAAAGCTGGGAACTGGTGGTCAAGATTGGTGAAAATTGAGCGCAGATAATCAAATCCCAAACGAAATAGGCTCTTGGCTCGTCGTTGATGGGAT
>NZ_JAAHFV010000228.1:0-10627 GCF_010672755.1 Moorena sp. SIO1F2 | reverse complement strand
GTACAAAGGATTAATCTCCTCCCCCATTACTGGCCCCGCCGGAAATATCGAGTACTTACTTTGGCTAGCCATGGATAGCGTATTACCCTATCCCAATTTAGCAGCAATTAGAGAGATTACCAGCAATAGGGAATAGGGAATAGGGAATAGGGAATAGGGAATAGGGAGTAGGGAGTAGGGAGTAGGGAGTAGGGAGCATAAATATAGCGATTTACAGATAAGTTAATGATGAAAATAGGGCACAAAAGATAAAGTACACAAAGATAAAGTCCAGTTCTTAATCTGCAAGAATAAATAAATTAGATTTAATGCAAAATTCCCTGTTCCCTGTTCCCTGTTCCCTCTTCCATAACAACTCATAAATATGTAATCAATAAATTGGCAAGCCGCTATAAAATTGCAAAATAGTAATTTTTTTTAATTTGTAAAAAAATGTTTCAAATTTAAAAAATATCCTTGACATTTTTCGAGATATTAGTAATAATAAAAATGTCCGATATTTTCCTAGGATTTCTGGACAAAGAGCCGCGCTTCTCAGTTGCACGCTACAAGCGCGGCTCTAGTCCCCAGTCACAAACTATGTGTGAGGTAACTATATCATGCCAAAAAAACGCTCTAATGATCATTTGATTAAGTGTCAGCGAGCCCTAGACCGCCTTGCCCAACTTGCCCAGAGCCAATCCATAAGCCAACATTCCTATCCTCGTCCCATCACCGAGCGAGAGCGAATTTTGATTGACCTATACAGCTACTGCCCACTGTCGATGACCCCCCAGGAGTTTTATGGGAAATGGCAAGTTAAGCAAGAAGACATTGGTCAAATCTGCTTCCGCTCAACCCACGCCGTAAACACCTGGCTCGCCCAAGGTCCTCGCTATAAATCTCCCTCTTCCGATTCCTTACATCATCTAGCTTTAATGGATTTTATATTAGAAAATTTTGAAGCAATTCCAAAGGATTTATTGAATCGACTCTGCTCAAAGGTTAAAGGTTGAAGAATGAAGAATGTAGAATTGAGAAGGCAGAATGGTGAATTAAGAATTATAAATTTGTAATTATAAATTTCCAATTTATAATTCTTAATTCTTCATTCTAAATTCACCATTCCAAGAATTTATCAAATTTTAAGTATCCTGAGGTGCGACCCGTGGCGAATTTAATTCTTAATGGGTCAAGCGCACCTAAGAACTTTGCTCACCAGAAGCTAGCTGCTGATTAATCACAACTATAAACTCCTCTACAGAAGCAATGGTAATTGCCTGTCTGAGCAACATTGTCAACATGGAGTCATGCTTAATTTGGTTGATTGTTTCCACCAACTCCCTAGGCACATCTTCAAAACGAACCCGAAGTACTTCCAGCAAGGATTCTCGACCCTTTTCCAAAAGGCCGATTTCAATCCCCTCTTGACGAGCAAGGCGTTCAAAACTAGTAACGTAACGCATACTACTCTCCTGTTCATAACGTCTAATTTCTTCTGTAAAGCCGGTTTGCCAGCTATCGGGTAAACTAATTAGCCAATCAATTAACCGGAATAACTCTAGGATATCTTGCCTGCCATAGCCCCGTTGATACAAACGTTTAGCAACTCGTAATTTAATCTGATATCGTTGCTCAACATCTTGTTTAGTTTGCTGATTGGCCAGATGAGCTGCCACAATTACAGCAAACGGATTGTTACTTTCTTCCAACACCTGGGACGAATAATCCAGCAGTTTCACAATCGGGAAGCGCAACAACACCTCACACCCCCAAATAGTGTAACTGTATTCATTCGGTCGCCAGGATCTGCTTTCATCAGCTAAAACAGCTAAACTGACTACTTGACGCCGATATTTGTCAAAAATGCGGTAATTGTACACATAAATCCTCTCAGCAAACACGGATTCGTATTGACTTTGGACTTCCACATGAATTAATACCCAGGTTTCCTGGCCATCCCTGCGCCAAACCTTAACTAATTTGTCTGCTTCCCTAGTGCTAATTTCCCCATCCCGAGCTATCTGTTGGAATTCCTTGTCCAGAAATTCATAGCCTTTGTCCCAGTCAATATTTTCCTCAATTTCGGGGAATAAAAATGCCATAAAGGGTTGGAAATATAAGGAAATTGCCTCTTTCCATGGATTATCGTAGTCTGCACGTTGATTGGTCATCACTCATGGAATAAATTAAGAATTAAGAATTAAGAATTAAGAATTAAGAATTAAGAATTAAGAATTAAGAATTAAGAATGAAGGATGAATAATGAAGCATGAAGCCTGAAGCCTGAAAAAAAATCCAAGTCTCAAGTCTCAATTCTCAATTCTACATTCTCAATTCTCAATTCCCAATTCTCAATTCCCAATTCTCAATTCTCAATTCTCAATTCTCAATTCTCAATTCTACATTCTCAATTCATCCCATCGCCCCCAACGTTTTCAGAGTTGCTTTCTGTGCTTCAGTTAACCCTCTAACTCCAGTAATATTCATAGCTTCATAGAGTCTAGGAGTTCTCAGAATTTTCAAACACTCCCCTGTTTCTACATCCTTTAGTCTTACGGTTTGGTCTTGAGACCCACTGGCCATAATTTGACCATCTACACTGAAGGCGACTGAAGAGACCAGATGGCTATGTCCGGTGCAAATGTCAAGGCACTCCCCTGTGGAAACATCCCAAAGTCTCACCGTTTTGTCAGCACTGCCACTGCTTAGGGTTTTCCCATCGGGACTGAAAGCAACTGACAATACCCAATTGGTATGTCCGATCAAGGTTTTGCAGCACTTACTCTCACCAATATCCCACAGCTTCACCGTGTGGTCTGTACTGCCACTAGCCAAAAGCTGACCATTGGGACTAAAGGCCACGGAGTGGACTCGATTACTATGTCCGCGCAAAATTCCTACACAGCTTCCGGTTTCACAATTCCATAACCTCACCGTGTGGTCAGCACTACCACTGGCTAAGGTTTTCCCGTCATTACTGAATGCCACTGAACATAGTCTATCAGTATGTTCTTGAAACGTTCTGATGCAGTGACCTGTGCTGACATCCCACAGCTTGACCGTGTGGTCGGCACTGCCACTGGCTAAGGTTTTCCCGTCACTACTGAATGCCACTGAAAATACCCAATCCCTATGGCCATATAGTGTTCTCATGCAGCGACCTGTGCTGATATCCCACAGCCTGATCGCATTGTCTGTACTGCCACTGGCTAAGATTTTCCTATCACTACTAAATGCCACTGAATAGACAAAGTCAGTATGTCCGGGCAAAGTTCTGATGCAGCTACCAGTATCATAATCCCATACTCTCACCGTGTAGTCGTTACTGCCACTAGCCAGGGTGTGACCGTCACTACTAAACGCGATGGGCATTGCCCAATCCGTATGTCCATACCAAGTTTTCAAGCATTGACCGGTTTGATAATCCCACAGCTTCACCTTTTGGTCTAAACTCACACAAACCAAGGTTTTTCCATAAGGACTAAAGGCCACTGAAAATACCTGATTGCTGTGTCCATGCAAGGTTTTCAAACATTCATTGGTGCTAGTATCCCAGAGCCTAACGATGTGGTCGCCACCGCCACTAGCCAGGGTTTTGCCATCTGGACTAAAGGCCACTGAGTAGACACCACTACTATGTCCTGTGTAAGTTCTTAAGCAGCGACCTGTGCTTACCTCCCAAAACTTTACCGTGTGGTCGGCACTGCCAGTGGCTAAGGTTTTCCCGTCACTGCTGAATGCCACTGACCCAACGCAATCCCTATGTCCAGTGCCAGTGTTCAGGCATTCACCAGTGCCACTATCCCAGAATCTCACCGTGTGGTCGTCACTGCTACTGGCTATAGTTTTACCATCTGGACTAAAGGCAACGGATCTAACCCAACTGCTATGTCCGGTGCAAGTTTTGAGACATTCTGCAGTTTTGATATCCCAGACTTTCAAGGTGTGGTCGCCACTGCTAGTAACTAGGGTCTTACCATCTGGACTAAAAGCGACTGAACATACCTCATTACTATGTCCGGTACAAGTGTTTAAGCACTTACCATCACTGACATCCCAAAACTTAACGGTGTGATCCGCACTGCAACTAGCTAAAATTTTACCATCATGGCTGAAAGCAAGGTCCCGTACCAAATTGGTGTGACCTTCACACATCAAAACTAGTTTACCGCTTGGTACTTGCCAAAGGCGAACCTTCCAATCTGTATCACAGGTTGCTAATACTTTACCATCTGGACTGAATGCTGCTGATAAAATATTTCCTAAGGTTTCCGTAAATAATGAGCTGGTTAAGTCAGCATTAGCGAAATTGACATTGTGTAATTTAATCCCCTCTAGGTTAGCTTGCCAAACTGTTAGATTAGAAAAGTCATAGCTGCTTAAATCCACCTGTAATTGGCGCAGTATATTAATTATATTGCCGCAGATATATGCCGTATATTGAGTTATTTGTTTAACCGTGGAAGTTGGGGAGCGCACCATTGATATAATTTCTAGCAAGTGATTGGTGAGCTGTTCTGTGCAACCAAAACTGGCGAGTAATCTCTCAATAATCGGTTCGAGAATTAGACACACTTGAGTATCCCAAACATACTCAGGGGCAGTGGCTTTGACTAATGCGTGAGTGCGCAACAGAGCAAAATTTTGACTAGTAATTTCCTCAGGAATCTGCTCAATTAATCGATTAACCATGTATTCCATCACTACAGGTTGTTGGGTAAACCCAGCCGAGGTTTTCTCAATTAATGAGCGCCGTTGTAGAGACCCTAAAGACTGTAAAATGTCAGGAGCGCATCGGTGGCAGACAACGTCCTGTTCCAACTCCTTAAAAAAAACCGGTTCGCGATTAATAGCTAGCCAGTACATCAGGTCTTGTTGTGTAGCACTCAGGCGCTGAAACTGCCGGTCTAGCAAATCCCGAATATCATCAAAAATGAATGAGCCTTGCTTTAAAAAATTCAGGAACTGAGCAATATTGCCATAAAAAAAGTCTCTGACCACACAAGCCACCATTTTTAAGGCTAAAGGATTGCCAGCATAGTGCTCAATCACGGTCAGCCACTGGGTGTCATCCCCAGCAAAATTTCCTTTTTCCTTCAAGATTTCCTGTCCATCGGTGTCTGATAACCCTTTGAGTGGGAAGCAGCGAATGGGTAAGTTTTCCCCCTCCAGGATAATCAAGTCCTGGGGTGGCTCCCGAGACGTCAGTAATAGACAGCTGTGGTGGGCGGTTTCACCAATACTTCTGAGCAGCTCACCGTATTCAGCATATCCTTCTCGATAACTACCGGTGCGATCGCCACTTTGCAGAATCGACTCCACATTATCTAGAACTAGCAAGCAACGCCCCCGTTGTAAATACCGAATCAATCGCAGAATTTTGCCATCCACAGAGGAGGGTAAATTGGTTTCCTGCTGTCGAGACAGAAATTGAATCAGGTCTGCCAGGAGTTCTTCTAGGGGAGGCGCATTGCGTAGAGTGCGCCAAATCACAAACTCAAATTTATCTTCCAGAAGATGGGCTAAGGTCACAGCCACAGAGGTTTTACCAATTCCCCCCATCCCTAGAAGTGTGACCAGGCGGCAGTTGTCCTGAAGAATCCATTGCTGTAGGGTCTTGAGTTCTTCAGTACGACCGTAGAAATCTCTTAGCTTTGGTGCTTGTCCCCAATCAACACGTCTAATTTGAGCTAGATTGGGACTCTTGCCGTTATTGATTTGATCTGGCTTAATCTGATCTGGCTCAACAACCTTTTCCCAATCAACCCCTACAGCACTACAAATAGCAATGAAGTTGTCACAGCGAATCGGTTGTCTGGCCCAAAATCGGTTTAAGGTTGCCCTAGAGGTGAAGGCACTGCTACACCAAACTTCTGCGGTTTTGTTCCATCTTTTCAGGCGTCTAGCCTGGTCAACCCATTTGAGTCCTAATTCAGAAGCTCGCACTGAATTCTTCATAGCCCAATCTGCTTCTGCTCACTATCCACGCCAATTGTTATGCCAAAATCTGAGAGTACCATGAAGTCAATCTGAGACAATTGACATAATAACCTTAAACAAGGGCACAGGTAACTTCGGATCTTAGAACAGCAAGGGTTTGAGGAATTTTAAGTTTTTTGAACACAGTTAATATAATTTAATAGCAGTTCTCAAATCGGTGAGGGACTTTCGTCCTAGGGAGTAGGGAATAGGGAGTAGGGAAGTCAGAAGAGGAATCCCTTAATCAAGAGGGTACGGAATTGGTAAAAAATCTTGTTTACCTCATTATATCATGTTCGGATAATTAGTGATAAAAAACCTGATCCGATGAAACCTTACTCCTTTACTTCAGCATAGCTGCCTGCCCACCTTCCGGGCGGTGGTTTAGGGGGGATTCCCTCTGCCTTCGATTCGGATCTTAGTATAAGTATTCAGGACATGAGCTTACTAGGATAAACGCTATATGTCCAGTTAATTATAGCATTTGAATTTGAAACTATGATTTATATAAAAAGCGATACGATGATTTTTTTTTGTTATGAGAAATAGTGGGGTTGATGATATATTTTTCAAGGCTATATAGCAGTTATAAATTGGGTGAGGGACTTTTGTCCTAGGTTAATGGTAGTAGGGAGTAGGTAGTAGGGAGTAAGGAGTAGAGTAGTGGTAAAGATGTAGTGGTTTTGCTACAAAAAAATCCTATCGAAGAAAGCCCATTTCTGACACTAGGCACCCTGACACTAGGCACCCTGACACTAGGTCAGAAACCTAAAACCTCAAGCCTAAAGCCTAAAGCATTCTAGGGGTTTGAAAAATTTTTGTTAACTTTTTAAACCACTAACCGACTCCTGCAATTCCTGAGCTACGGCTACAGTTGAGGTTAAGGAACTTGAAATTTCCCTAGAGGAATCAAAGGTGCGTTCCGAGAATTGAGCCATCTCTTTGATCAACATAGCAACCCTCTGAGTGGTTTCGCTTTGGGAAACACTCCCCTGGGAAATGGCTGCTACTAGCTGCTCGATCTCGCACGAAGCCGACCTCAGCTGTTTCAGATTCTGCTTAGCTTCCTCAACTCGACTTGTCCCCTTCTCCACCACAGCAGTGCTCTGTTCCATTACCTTCACTAATTGAGACGTTTCTAGGTCGATCTCATCTACTATCTTGTGAATTTCCTGGGTAGCTTTGATCAATTGGTTGGTAAGCTGATTTACTTCTTTGGCAATCACGACAAAACCCTGAATCCCATTACCAGACCGCCCAGCCTCAATCTCAGCGTTAATAGCCAAAACATTGGTTTGGACCAAGAGCATGTTGCTCAAGGCAACCACCTTAGCAATCTTCTCGGAAGATTTACCTAGCTGGTTCACTCTTGACGTGGTTTCGCCAATCGTGTCTCGCAATTCCAGGATACTCTCCTGAGTTAGATGAATAGCACTGCTGCTAGCTTCAACAGTGGTTGCAATTCCATCAACCACCCTCGCCGCCTGATCAGCATTCTCAGCCACTGCTTGAATCGAATCGGTGATTTGCTCCACTGAATCCAGGGCGTGATTGGTTTCTGAAGCTTGCTTAAGAGCATCTTCTGCTAGTTGACCGACTACCACCTCGTTGTTTCCCAGTAAGGTATTGACTTCAACCGCTGAGTTGTTGACCTGGGTTACTATAGTTTGCAAATTTTCAATAATGGTGTTAGAATAATCAGCAACTTTACCAATCTCATCCAAAGTCAGGTCAGAGCGCACTGTCAGATCTCCTAGTGCTGCCCCTTGCAAATTTTCAAGCAGTACCAGCAGTTGCTCCTGGAGTGCTTCTTTTTCCTGTCTTTGCTCTTGAGAAATTCTTTCCGTCTTTTCGAGGAGATTAGCCTGCTCTAGAGCAAAGCCCAATTGAATCGCCACTTGAGTGAAAACGTTGATATCCGTTTCCTGCCAAGCTCTTGGCTGTGAACATTGATGGGCAGCCAGAAAGCCAATCAATTTCCCTGCCACGAAAATCGGTGCCACTAAACTTGCCTTAGCTCCAAGCAGTAGAGAAGTTTGGCCAAGCCTCTCTACTTGGGACTTCTGGTAGTGGGTTAACTCACCCTCAAGATTATCAATGGCTAGAACCTGATGTGACTGGTAGTGATCAACATCCTCTAGGGCAAAATCCAACTCTTCCTTCTGTGTTTCTGGGGTAACAGAGCCATCCAGAGTTACTGAAAGGCCAACCATTGAGCCTTTATGATTCTGTTCGAGGAGGTAAATGATTGTGCGATCGCACGAGAGCGCTCTTTTAATTCCCACCACCGTAGCTGGGAAAATCTTTTCCCGTTCTAGGGATTTAAGCATGCTAGCGGTAATCTCATTTAACGTTTGGGAAATGTCCACCGTGGCTTGCTGCTGTTGCAGGAGCAGGGCTTGGGTGAGGGCATCACCAATTTGTCTAGTTAACTGCTGCATTAACTCACGTTCTGACTCCTGCCAAGGGTGGGGTTTTGAGCAATCATTCGCATACAACAAGCCGAAAAGTTCACCCCCAACTATAATTGGGGCAACTAGGCTGGCTACGACACCAAGGCGTTCAAGGAACTGGCCAGGAGCACCAGTTAGAGTAGCTTGTTGAAGGTTCTCGACACTCACAAGCTTCTCCAACTTAAACTGTCTAATTTCCCCGGTCGTGATTGGTTCATAAATAGTTTGCCCTAGGGCTTGAACCATACCAGAATCTACGACCTCCGCTGCAATTATCCCGCTTTTGAAGTCAGGATTAAAGCGATAGATAAACACACGGTCTGTCTTGAGGGCAAGGTGTACCCCATAAACGGAAGTTTGTAGGATATTGTCGAAGTTTAAGGATTGCTGAAGCTGGTTGCTGACTAGCGCTAGTGTCCGCGCCTGTTCAGTTTCTTGTTCTTGCTCCTGTAATCGACCTTTGACCCGTGTCACCAGGTTATTAAAGACTTGAGCCAATAGCTGCGTCTCGGTAGCACCAACAAGCTCCGCCTGAACGTTCAGGTTGCCTGCAATCACCGCCTTAGCAGTATTAGCCAACTGACCCAAGGGTTTTGCTAACTGATCGGATAAAGCTCTCACTACCAAGGTAATAATAATGCCCAGTAGCACGAACACACTAGCAAAGCCTATTGCCGCTTTTCTACCCGCTGCTCTGAGTTCACTAAGTTTGATCGAGACGGCCACAGTCCAATTGCTATCAGGAACTGCAACCAATATATAGTGCCTGCTATTATGATCAAAGGTGGCCAGCTTTAAGTTTGGGAAAAGTTCTGAATTAGCTGACTTTATGGTCAGTCCCTTCTGCTGCACTGTTTGCCCAGTTTCAACAGCTTCGAGCAAAATTTTTACGTTCTGTACAAGTACTTGATCCTTTGCCCCGAGCAGTTTCTGTGGCTGGTCTTTACTCTTCCCTTGGTAGATGGTATCAACAACAGCCACAGTGTCGTCTTCTTTCAGGGCTAGTAGCTGCATAGATTGAGAATCCCCAATTTCCAAATCCTTCAGCAGGTTTTTAAATATGGTGCTGAAAACCGAGGCAGGCAAAACTCCTCTAACAACCCCTAGGAATTCATCAGTTGCTGGGTCTGTGATCGCTTTGCTGAACTCAATCACGAACCTATCCTCAGTGTGATCAAATTTCGTTTTAATCACCTGCTGACTGGGATCATTTTTTGCATCTTGCCACCAGTCTTCATCCCGTTGGACAAAGTCAGGAGTAGGACTGTTGTAAGCCACATTAAACCCGTGCTTTTCGGTGAAAGATATCTCGGCAAACTCATACATTTCTGTAGTTTTACGTAAGTAATCATTGAGAGCTTGATTTGGCTGGATTAACCGGGTAGCCGAGAAAGACTCTTCAACCTCGTAGTAGGGTAATTTGGAAAGGTTTTGATCTTGAGAAACTTTAGCTGCAGTGCTAGCCGCCTCAACTACTAGAGGGCTAGCCGCCAAAGTAGCAGGTATTCTTTTTGCTTCCTCCAAAAATATATAGAAAACTCTGCCCGCAACTAGGGTTTCACCCTCTAATAGTTGCTCAGCTTGCTGTTGGGAGCTGCGGGAAATAGCACTGTAGCTGAATAGTCCAGCCAGACCTAGAGGGGTTAAAACCGCTGGGAGAATGGTCTTCAATAATTGAGTGCGCAGATCATTACTTTTCCTTTGTGGTTGGGAATTGTTGGAATCGGTGGGTTGACTTGATTGTTGATGGTAGTGCTGTTGTCGATCTTGGGTTATCCCTTGAGGTATGACTGGTAATTCCCAGGGTAAGTCTTTTGAACAATGCATAGGACTGTGACTATTTTTCCGAGAAGGATAACTATAGGGTTTATAAACGAGTTGTAAAAATCCATAAACCAAAAATTCTTGGTATTACAGGAATCTTGGCCGGGTGATAGTTCACAACCTATTTATAATTTATAGATTGACTACAGTTTTTAATGTAACCATATTTATATAGGAATTAATCTCAGTAAATTAACTGAATTTTATGCCTTAAGAGTTACGCCAATTTAATTAATATACGCTATGGATAGTAGTGATATAGCTCAGTACAGGACAAAAGTTGCAAAAAGTGCCAGGGAGAGGGTTTGATGGAAATTACCACAAAGACCACAAACCCTCATGGAACAGATTAACCAACTTCGAGCCAAATTGCGACCCCACCTGGGCTG
>NZ_JAAHFV010000227.1:0-10759 GCF_010672755.1 Moorena sp. SIO1F2 | reverse complement strand
TCTAATGTATTGAATCCCTGTGCAGTTGTGATTCGTCGCTCTACTCATGAACATCTGGGGTGTTACGATCCGGGGAACACGTATACTCCTGATTGGGAACTTTATAAGCGTATTGCTAGTTTTTATGATTGGTGGTACGAAGGCGATATTTTGGCACGTTACCGTGAGCATGATAATAATATGACCAGTGAACTGATATTATCTGGAGCTCAAGCAACGTCTATCCGCCAGGGGATTGAAATTTCCGAGAGCTATCTTCCTGCTGAGCATTGTGCCGCAATTACAGCCAACGCTCGTAACCATTACTTTAATTATTGTCTAGAGCATATGGTAATTCCCCTAAAGGCTGGGAATCTTGCTGGTGCGTTTCGTCTGCTCCAAGAGGCACTCAAAATTGATCCGTCTCCTCAAGCTGTGGAGAAACTATTTACTTGGCTGACTCAAGCCGAAGCTGCTCCCCTACGGGATGAGATTGCTTCAAAGTTGCGCTCGATTATGTTGAATCATAGTTCAGAAAGTTTTTACTTTGCTTATCCCTAGTTAGATATAGCGTTTGTATTTGATTTATGAACATAAGAGGGAGCAGGGAGCAGGGAGTAGGGAGCAGAATGAAAGAGCTTGGAGGATTGTTTGGTGTTCTTAAAAATCCCTAAATACTTGATTAAAATTTGCCTCTTGCCTCTTGCCTCTTGCCTCTTGCCTCTTGCCAATACCCAAGCGCGAGTATGTTCACAACTCTATACAATTACCAATTACCAATTAAAAACTAAAAATTGAGGATTACAACAGTGACACAACTTTCTGAAGCACTTCAAGTTGCTCTTCAATATCATCGAGCCAATCGCTTGGTCGAAGCTGAGCAAGTTTATCGTCAGATTCTAGCAGCAATACCTAACCAACCAGATGCCTTGTATGGGTTAGGAATGCTAGCACAACAGATAGGTAAGTACCAAAGTGCTGAGGAGTTTTTCAATACAACCCTCCTTGTAAATCCGGAGTCTTTCAAGGCTTGGTTCAGTTTAGGCAATTTGCGTCAAGCTCAAGGTCAATTGTCAGAAGCAGTGGAAGCTTATCAGCGAGCGTTAGCCCTACAGCCTAACTCGGTAGCGCTTTACAACAACTTTGGCTATGCTCTACAACAACAAGGCAAGTGGGAAAATGCGATCGCATGCTATCAAAAAGCTTTGGAGATTCAGCCCAACTGTGCTGAAGCTGATGTGAATTTGGGTAATGCTCTCTATGCTCAAGGGCAGCTTTCCCAAGAAAAACACGCTTACTACGCTGCCTTAAATCACGATTTGGGGGTTACTCGGAAAAAAGGGGGCGATTTGAAGACTGCGGTGGCTTACTACCAGAAAGCGATCGCAATACAGCCAGACTTGGTCAACAGTCATTATACCTTGGGAGTTGCTCTGCAGGAACAAGGCAAATTAGATGATGCGATCGCATCCTATCACAAAGTCCTCAAACTCAATCCCAGTAACAACGAAGTCTACACCACGTTAGTGCATCATAAATTAACTAGGATTGACCGAGAGCAAAATAAATTAAACAACAAATCAAATCATCAATTAAACGGAGCAGATTCTAAGAAACGATTAAAGATAGCATTTATCTGTCAACCCTTTGTGATGACATCGTTTCCAAACCCGATGGATTCCATCGGGATTTTGACCTATGAATTCGTGCGTCTTTTAGTTCAAGATGGTGACGTTATTGTCTATACACCAGGAGAACGCTTTAATACGGCAAGTCATGACGGAGTAGATTATCGATATATTCCCATAGGTCGGGATAAAAAACTGCTAAACTATCTGGAAAAAATTCCAGGATTCCAGAATCAAAAACGTACTATATTTGGCTCCCAACTCTATTACCTCGGATATATTTTACAGGTAGCCAATGACTTGATAAAACAGGAATGTGATGTTGTTCACATTCACAACTTATCTCAGTTTATTCCAGTGATACGAGCCTTGAACCCAGGAATAAAAATTGCCCTGCACATGCATTGTGAGTGGTTGACCCAACTGGATCACAAAATTCTAGAAAAGCGGCTTAGTAAGGTAGATTTAGTTATTGGTACTAGTAAGTATATCACAGAAGGGATTCGCCAGCGTTTTCCTAAATTTGCCGAGCGCTGTCAGCCGGTTTTTAATGGGGTAAACCTTGATCGGTTCATGAATTTCTATGTCAACGATAATCAGGAAAATGGCAGCACCAACAATCCTGCTAAACGATTACTGTACGTGGGGAGAGTATCTCCAGAAAAAGGCTCCCATGTCTTATTAGAGGCTTTTAAAAAAGTGCTCGAGCGCTGCCCTCAAACCAAACTTGATCTCGTTGGTCCTGTAGGTGCATTACCCTACGACTATATTGTCGGATTAAGTGATGACTCCAAAGTCGCAGAATTAGCGTCATTCTACGGTGATGAAAGTTGGATAGGTTACGTGAGACGATACCTGTCCGAATTAAATGATCACTTTGGTGCTGATCTAGCCAGCCAAGTATCCTTTACTGGCTCCCTTCCTCAATCAAAATTAGTCAATTATTATCAGCAGGCAGACATTTTTGTATTTCCCTCAGTATGTCACGAAGCATTTGGGATGCCAATTGTGGAAGCTATGGTCGCAGGTCTTCCCGTTATTGCTACCCAAGCTGGTGCTTTTCCCGAGATTGTGGAAGATGCTAAGACAGGTCTGCTGGTTGAACGGAGTAATGCTGATGCTTTAGCAGACGCCATCTTGCAACTTCTTTCTGACCAAGAACTTAGAACATCCATGGGACAAGCTGGACATCAGCGAGCGGTTGAAGTATTTTCTTTCGAGAAAGTTGTTGATGATTTAGTCAAGCAGTACAAGACTATTCTTTGAAAGGTAAGCATATGCGCTACGCGCAGGCTACGCCAACAGCTATCAGCTATCAGTTGCGTAGGGTGCGTTAGGGGGGCTCGCCGTCATTTTCAGCCTCGTAGCCAGCCTTGGGAAAGTCCGCCCCGTAACGCACCACCGGCTCAAACACCAAAAATGAGATGCACCCTGTTGAACTTCGGAACAAGGAATAGTAACAAGTGACAAGTTAAAAATGAACAATAAATTATCCTTAAAAACTCTGGTCCGCCAGTTTTATCGTTTTCTAATCCATAGAACCAGAGTTGAGTATGACAGAAATAATCTAAGACGCTCGGCGATTATTTTTTCACCCCATCAGGATGATGAAACCCTGGGCTGTGGTGGAACAATTATCCGTAAAAAGCAAGCCGGAGCCGATGTAAAAATTGTTTTTATGACAGATGGATGTCAATCTCATGCTCATCTAATTCCAGAAAATCAAGTAAAATCAATACGTGCTAATGAAGCCTTAGCAGCCGCTCAAAAACTTGGTCTGCAACAGCATGATGTCAGCTTTCTGGAATTCAAGGATGGAACATTAGATAAAACCAGAAATTTGGCTATCCAAAACGTTGCAAAAATTATTCTTAACTATCTGCCTGAAGAAATTTTTATTCCCTACTACAACGATGGGGTATCTGACCATAATGCTACCAATGAAATTGTCGTAGCTGCACTCAAAACAATTAAATTTGATGTGACAGTTTATGAGTATCCTATATGGTTCTGGAATCACTGGCCTTGGACAAGGGTGGAAGGGAGTAGACCAAACCTAGTCTCCTTTTTTAAAAAAACCATCATGTCAGGGTTTAGTTTACTGAATGATTTTAGATTATCTGTCTATATTGGTGATGTTTTTGAGATCAAACGTACTGCCCTAGACCAACATCAATCTCAAATGAAACAACTCATTAATCATCCACGCTGGCTAACCCTGAGGGATGTGTCAGACGGGGAGTTTTTAGACTGTTTTTTTCAAAACTATGAATTATTTCGTCGATATAGTTTGACTCATAATTCTGAATAGTTATAATAAACGCTATAGCAAAGGGAATAGGGAGTAGGGAGTAGGGAGTAGGGAGTAGGGAACAAAAATTATAACAATTCATTTAGGATTGCTATAGACTTCAAATTTTATATAACAATGCACTTGATTTTTAGCCTGTGCTGTTTTACCCCTATTTAATAACTATATAGCCGTCTATAGCCTTCTAAGTAAAGGTTAAGACATATTTTTGTTATCTATTCCCCTTTCCCAGATCCGCTGTTACCTGCTCCGAAGTACCTGCTCCCTAAAACCCTGGAATTTGTACCTATCACAATTTATAAATTGTCTAAAAAATAGCGATAAATTAGCCAATTTGGCAACTTAATTCAAGATAATCATGAAATCATAATTAATAAGAGTGTTCAAGACCTTTATCAGTCAGTCATATCAGTTCTGGATATATGGGACATCATATATCCATTTTATTTTTTTTGTTGTTCTTGACAATGTCAGCTATCATCTAAGCTGGTCTTCATTTAAATTTAATGGTTCTGAAAGCAAGGGAGCAGGTGAGATAGGATTGGGTGCATCTCCTAAAAGCTGTTTGAGCGGGTGGTGCGTTACGGGGTGGGCTATTTCAACCAGGAACGAAGAGGCGGAAAATCAGGGCAATCCCACCCCTAACGCACCCTACGCAAAATTTACAAAAGTGAGATACACCCGATAGGGTTTGACATTGCTTATTTAGCATAACACCAAAAAAAACTCGAGGATCTTTCCTACTGTTACCTGTTATATATTCCCTATTACCTACTCCCTACTCCCTACTCCCTACTCCCTAGGATGAAAGTACCTCACCCAATTTAAAACACTATATAAACATTAAGCAACAACATGCAACAATTAAATCCACCAGAAAATTTAGTAAACAAATCCTTCACAGACACATTCTCAGACAACTGTTGTGCAGGTAAAACCATTGGTACTAAAACTCCCAGTGGTGCAGTTCGTAAGGGTATAGATGTCGAAAAGCTGATTGGGATTGACAATGGCGCATTACGTCTCCAGCCCCTGCTCAAACCTGCGTGGGGCAGACAGGGCATTGCTTATGGTCCGTACACCCGTACCAATGGACTTGCCTTTGCAGTGTTTCTGAGCAATGGTCATAATACATCCCAGACGGAAAGGATTGAGCCCCTGACAGAACGACTCCATCGGTGGATGATTGGTCCTGAGACAGATAAACCGGCTAAACGACTTTTGCGTTGGACTTCCAGTCAGGGAAAAAGCAGGATGTTGCGAAAGCTCCTATGGTGGATTCGTAGTACCTCCAGAATTTCCAGATATTTCAAACCGTTTAAATTGCCAAATATTGATGAGAATCTGGCAGTGGGTTGGTTCCCCAGGGAAGTTCCTGTTGACGCGACTGCAGAGGGAAGTGCCTTTATTGTTCATGCCACTGGGGCAGAAAATGGAGAGTTGTGGACTCGGTTGGGGGGGTATCTGCTCTCAGCATTTAGGGGCTTACAAAATCTCCAGGTTTATTACATCGTAGTTCTGCGGGAAAAGGGAGCTGCCTATTATGCTGCTTCTGTTCCTAATGCTCATGGTCTTGCTGCTTACCCTAACATGCGTCCCATTGCTATTGATTCTTTCAATGATGATGCCACAGTATATGCTGGTGTATACCAAAGTATTCTGGGACAGAATGGTTTTGAAGTCGATACGCGAATCTATGGCGCTAATGTAGCCCAAATTTCAGATATCGCCACCTGGTACGGTACAGCTCAGGCAGCAGATGACCTGATTGGTGATGGTTTGCTAGATGGTGCTGAAGCGGACAAGGGTGGTTTCTGGAGTGTCTCTCAAGGAAGTTATGAGTTAACACCTGATGGTGCTAGAGCCACTCAACCGGATAGCGTCGCTATGTTGGAGTGTCCCACACCCTCTGGGCTAATCCATTTGCTGGTCGAAACCTCTACTCAGATAACTGGAGTCCGCATTTTGTGGCGTGTTCAGGATAAAAACCAATTCTGGAGTTTCCTAGCAGACGGGGACAAATGTCAACTTATGATTCAAGACCATGATAGCTGGGAATGTTTAGCTGTTAGCGATCTATGGTATTTACAGCCAAGAGCGATCAACTCTTTACAGATATTCGATGATGGTAAGACCTTCAGCCTGTATCTCAATGGCAAGTTGGTCTTTAATAAGTGCTTTACAGATACCCGCCTGGAAAACGCTACCGGTGTTGGCATCGGTGGGATTAACCCTAATAATAGTCTGTATTTTCGCTCCTTTGAGGCTCACCCACGCACTATCCCTATTCCGTCTGAACTCGACCTGGGCTCCCCTTGGGTAGTAGAGGGTACCGAAATGGCTATCACTGAAGATTTTGCTGGTGCAGCTGGGGACTTGATCGGAAAAACCACCACTAGTGGTAGCAAAGTCTGGCATCGGAATATTGGGCTAGGGGTAATTGAGCTGACTGGGAATAGTACAGCCAAAGTCCAAGCTGATGCTAAGCATCCTAATCCAGGTCGCACTGCCTACACCATTGATTGGGATCACCCAGAAATAGCGGATTTACAGGTAGACATTACTCCCCCTGGAACTAGACGAGGACAGGGAGAAAAAGGTCGTGGAGGGTTTATCTTTTGGCAAGATGCTGACAATTATATCACTATCAATAACTGGTTAGATGACTGTTACGGTGGTGCTTCAATGTCTTCCTTTTTCTATCTCAATGGCTTTGAAGAATTATTTGATGCTGTCTGGACAAATGTGGGTAAACGCATTTCCTGGGGGGTCTCCCATCGGCTCCGCATGATTTTTGACGGCATGAATTACATGATATTCATCAATGATGAACCAGTATTGTATCGTGCCCTGACAGATGTTTATCCAGATGCGGCGCGTCTTAGAATTAATCGAGTTGGGATTGTCGCTAACTGGGAATGGGGAAATGATACAGGAAGTGTATTTCAAAATTTTGTAGCAAAGGTTTAGACTAATGAATTTAAGCAATCAACAGGTAACCCTTAACAATGGAGTAGGTGCAGGACTAAAATTCCATGGGGATGGTTCTAATCCTGATTTTGCACGTGGTACCTATGAACTTCCGCTTCAGAACGCCTTAGCAAGCTGCTTAAACCGTGATCATATCTTCTATGATATCGGTGCCAATATTGGCTTTTTTACTATTATTGCTGCAAAGCTAGTTGGGCCATCTGGACAGGTTTATGCTTTTGAGCCAGTTCCAAACAATGCTGACATTATTCTACGGAATGTGGAGCTTAATAGCTTCTCCAATGTTACTGTTTTCCCACAAGCCGTTTCTGAATCAACCGGAACCGGAGAATTGTTGCTGGCCCATCATTCAGGGGGAGCTACTTTAGCTACAGCGGGTACACCTCCAGATCTCAGGGGTGAAATGACAGTTGACCTTGTGTCTATTGATGATTTGGTTTCCCAAAAGACTTTGAAACCCCCAACGGTCGTGAAAATCGATGTGGAAGGAGCAGAAATTAATGTTTTAAGGGGGATGATTGAAACTATTAAAGAATATCAGCCCATCCTGATTTATGAAGTAGATGATGGTAATCAAGAGTCCTTTAAACTCAAGAATCAAACCATTGAGATGTTTATTGACTCTGTAGGATATAAAATCATGCCCCTGGAACCAGCTTATCCCAATATTCCCTGGTATGTTGGACATGCGATCGCGTTTTCAAATCTAAATTGAAAATGCTATAGCAATTCTCATAGCTATGAGGTACACAATTGCTGGATTTTAGGGAACAGGGAACAGGGAACAGGGAACAGATAAGAGGTAACCTTGAAAAGGGATGCGCTGCATCAAGATAGGGAATCAACCTCAAAGAATACTGTACCTCATAACTGCGAGAAACGCTATATATTTTTGTAAGCATATGCGCTACGCGCATGCTACTTGAGGTGCCGTCAGCTGTCAGCTGTCAGCTTAAAATAAAGCTCTTTGGCCTATGGCTGATAGCTGAATGCTTACGAATTCTGGCGTTGCTGAATTAGGGAATGAATAGGAGTGGGGTGGGCATCCTGCCTGCCCCCAAATATCAGGAACGGGCAAGATGCCCATTCCACAAAACTCTTAAAATCATTCCATTATTAACCAACGCCGGAATTCTAGGCGAATTCTAAAATATGCTCAGCAGTAACTTGAGCTTGTTCCAAGTGAGGCACATGACCACAGTCTTTAATCCAGATTAATTGAGATTGTGCGATCGCATCCTTAAACTTGCTAGCAGCAGCAGTGCCCAAAATTTGGTCATGGTCACCCCATAAAATTAGAGTTGGCTGGCTAATCTGAGCCAGCTTATCTCCAAAATCACCATAACCACCACTTTTGGTAAACGCAATCAAGGCTTGATTCCAACCAGGCATTTCTAGGTGCAATGCAGCACAAATTCGGGCATCTTCAGAGGCCCAACCTTTATCATAGTAAGCGTTTTTACTTATACTTTGTCTTACCTTGGGATTAGCCAAAAATGCTGTGGCTAGGTAGCCTAAGGGAGGAAATAAGAACTTCCCAATCGGGGGAGCCTTGGTGCAGCCAGCGCTATCTATTAATACTAACTGTTTAACCACCTGGGGGTAAGTGAGGGTAAAATCAATCGCCGCTGCACCTCCCATCGAGGCTCCGACTACAATGACTGGTGTTTTAATCAGGGTTTTCCAGAAATAATAGAGATGGGTTGCGATCGCATTGGGACTAAATGGAGTCCCTGCCATGCGATCCGTAAACCCAAAACCCAACAAATCCACTGCCCAGGTTTCATTTTCCTGAGCCAGCAGTGGTAGCAAGCGGCGTAATTCTAGCAGGGAACTATCGAAGCCATGGAGTAACAGAATCGGCGTGCCACCCTTACCCTGATTAACGTAAGTTGTGGCAATGGCCTGTGGGCTCAGGGGAGTTGAGATAGCTTGACGCTGGATACTTTGAGCAAGAACAATTGAGCTAGACTCAACTAGCTGCTGGGTATTGGAGGGCAGAAAATCAGGAAACATCAGTTGAATTGCTGTAATCAGAGGACAATCCTGATTTTCCCCCTCACAAGCGCAATTATGTTAGTCAGTGCTTACCCGAGCGGGGTTTAATTCAATAGCCTACCCTGATTCATAGGAACTAACAGACCTATGGATTGATGCAAGGGTAACGGTTGCAGTAAACCCTGCCTACAAAGCGCCAAAATTGTGATTTTGCTGATTTTACAAATGATTTAGAATTGCTATAACGTTTTTAGGACTCATGAGGTACACATAATTGTTTGAATATTGGCTCTTGCCTTCCCCTCCTGGGAGGGGTTAGGGGTGGGTTTCTCTTACCTGCTCCCTGCTCCCTGCTCCCTGCTCCCTGCTCCCTAAAACCTAGATATTTGTACCTCATAAGTCCTAGAATTGCTATAGATATCATTACTACGAGAAACGCTATAAATTTTTTTTAAACTATGTTAATAAATTTGAATTTTATCAAACCGTTGCTGTTCCCTATTCCGAGACCCGAACTTCTCAAGTCTTAACAGTTAACGTTAATTGTTTCCGACTACTTAGCTATAGAAAAAGAACATTTTCAACTAGACTCTCCCAACTCCTGATTGGATCTGATCAGGATTTCTGGGAAAACTTAGGATAAGATCCTAATGGAGATCAGAGGATAACTGTGTCTCAAGACCTATTGCAAAACCGAGACTACACCATAATTCTGGCAAGAAATGCCTCTAAAACCTTTGGAACCCTGCCTGGACTAGACAAGCAGTGGTTGCTAGCTCAGGAGTCTATTATCGCCTTGGCAAAGAAATGTGAGGAACTCGATCCAGACGGACTCACTATTTACATTGCATCTACTCCCTATCAAAAATATGACAACACCACTAGTCAGGCATTAGTTGACCTGTTTGAGCAGCCCTATGGTTCAGACAGCATCAATGTGGTTGAGCCGCTCAAAGTGGCAATTGATGATCACTTTAGCCGTAAATCCCGCCAGCAGACGAAAGAAAACGGTGATATTATTATCGTCATCCTGGATAGTGAACCAAAGCCACGGATGGCTGTAGTAAAATTACTAGTTGCAGCAACTAAGAAGATGGATTCTCAGGAAGAACTGGGTGTGATGTTTGCCCAAGTGGGAGAAGACCCGATTACTCGAGGTTTTCTAACGGCTTTAGATGATGATTTACATGCTGCGGGCGCTAAGTTAGACATTGCGGACACTAAGCTTTTGTCAGCTATGGAGGAAAGTGAGATTACTAAGTTTTTGCTCGATGCCCTATATGATTAGGATGTAAGCATTCAGCGGTCAGCTCTCAGCCGTCAGCTATCAGCTATCAGGTTATGGGTATTAGCTGATTGGTTTGATGAAAATGAAAGCTTACCACTGAAAACGGTTAAAATCCCAAAAGTATGTCTAAACCGACCAATATCAATAAGATTATGATTGAACGTCCTAGCGAAGAGCATCTTGATAACTTAGGTGTCTCAAATTGGCCAATTTGGACAAAGGAAGTCTCGGAATTTCCCTGGACTTATGATGATCCAGAAACTTGTTACTTGCTAGAGGGTGAAGTAGTTGTCACCCCAGATGGCGGTGAACCAGTTCAAATTGCCAAAGGAGATTTGGTAACTTTCCCAGCTGGAATGTCTTGCACCTGGAAGATTCTTTCTAATGTTAGAAAACACTATCAATTTGGCTAAAAGTTTGAGGTAATTTTGTCTAAGATTTTAGGGAGTAGGGTCTTCGAGTTCCCGGCCGGACGGGCCCGTCACGTGCACGGCTGCTTCTGGGACCGGTTCGAGGAGCGGGTCTGGGTTTGCACCGGCGACTTCGAAAACGAGAACCAGATTC
>NZ_JAAHFV010000226.1:0-10778 GCF_010672755.1 Moorena sp. SIO1F2 | reverse complement strand
TCACCGCCAGTTCGTAGCCCTGGCGGTGATTCGTAGGTGTCGTGACCATTACAACCAGCGGACTAATGTCCATTACCTGCATCTTAGCTAGGAAATTCTGGATTAACCAGAAATTACCAGGGAATTAACTAAGAGCGCTACAATTAGCTACTCTAATTTCTTAGGTTAAAGCAAAAGACATGCTATAACACAAATTTGTTCTTTATTTTTTAAGGTTCTCCCAATTTTCCCTTACCCCCTAATCGCTTACACCACTTATATAACTCTTAACCCATTCCCCTTTTAATCGACAGATCTTGACATAGCGGTGCGACAATCATGGGAATTTAATTCTTAATGGGTCAAGCGCACCGGGCTAACTTAATAGGGTGGTTGGGGTGGAAGTCACCTTTAGCCATTACCCTTCTTACCATGGCTGACTTGAGGAAGGACTTCGAGTTAGAGGAACTGCGAATTTAAGGGATCCTGTCTGATTTATCCCTCTATATTAGGAATTGTTACCTTAAATTGCAGTAGAGGGGATGGCTAATATGGCAACGATTGATAGTTAGGCAGATCTAGGGAGATTTCTTAAGGAGCCGCGCGCCTTAAGAAAAACAGTTTCTAACCGCGCTAACGCGCTTCTTTGGATAAACACTAACTTAGATTACGTTATATTAATTTTAGTGTCCCACAACAAATCCTCTGGTCATTATCAGGTAAGGCTTAGTGGAAGTCTGTGGTAATTCACCGTTATCATAAAACCTTGAGGAGTGGCCAATCCCCTCAATAGGGAATGGTATCGGGAGTGAAATAGGTAGAATAGATGGCTAATGTGATCAAGTGGGCAAATGCTCTATCAACCCGTGCATCATTAGAAGCGGCAGTGGCCGAAGTGGCAGACTGCCTTGAAAAGTCCTTGCCTTCAAAAGCAGATTTGGGTCTGGTGTTCATCTCATCTGCCTATGCCAGTGAGTATCCTCGCCTCATCCCCCTGCTCCAGGAACGATTGTCTTTACCCGTGCTGATTGGTTGTGGTGGGAGTGGCATCATTGGGATGAACACCAATGGGTTACCTGTGGAAGTTGAGGGAGTACCAGCCCTAAGCCTCAGCCTAGCCTGTTTGCCTGATGTTAGTGTCCAGAGCTTTCATATCTCTGGAGATGCCTTGCCAGATTTGGATAGTCCTCCTGATGCTTGGGTGGACTTGATTGGCATTTCCCCCCAAGAGCAGCCCCAGTTTATTTTATTCTCTGACCCCTCGTCATCTAAAATTAATGATTTGCTCCAAGGGTTGGATTATGCTTATCCAGGGTCAGTCAAGGTAGGAGGAGTGGCTAGTGGTAGCTCTATGATGGTTAAGAATGGCTTGTTTTGCCTGAAAGACCAGACCCAAGTGGCAAAGTCTCTTTACCATGAAGGAACTGTGGGGGTTGCTCTAAGCGGCAATATTCTATTAGAAACCATTGTTGCTCAAGGCTGTCGTCCTATCGGTCAAACCTATCAGGTGACTAAAGCAGACCAGAATATCCTGCTGGAATTGACAGCCCTTGAGCCAGGCAAGATCACCACCGCTGAGCCAGCATCCCATCCCCCATTAATGGTGTTGCGCGAGTTAATCCAAAGTATGGATGAGGCAGACCGTAAGCTGGCACAACATTCACTCTTTGTGGGAGTTGCCCGAGATGAGTTTAAACAACAGTTGGATCCCGGAGACTTTCTGATCCGCAATCTGTTAGGTGTAGATCCGAGGATTGGTGCGATCGCTATTGCTGATCGGATTCGACCCGGTCAACGTATTCAGTTCCACCTCAGAGATGCTCAAACTTCAGAGGAAGACTTGGCACTTCTTCTTGAGGACTATCAAAAGAAAACTAACACCACTCAAGCTGCTGGTGCTTTGATGTTTTCCTGTTTGGGGCGAGGAGAAGGGCTTTACGGTAAACCTAATTTTGATTCCCAAATGTTCCACCGTTACATCAAGGATATTCAGCTAGCGGGCTTCTTCTGTAACGGGGAAATTGGACCAGTAGGCAGTAGTACGTTTTTGCACGGCTTCACCTCAGTTTTTGGGATTTTCCGTGCTAAACAGTAACAATACAGAATTAAGGATGAAGAATTAAGAATTAAGAATTAAGAATGAAAAATCAACTAATTCTAAATTCTAAATTCTAAATTCTGGGCAATCAGTAACTACCTGAGTACTGACATAGCTTTAACTAGATGATTGTTATATTATTGTTCTACTCCCTTTGACTCCCCAGCATTAAGCTGAGTTCGTAAGCGCACAGAGTCAGCGTGAGATGGTAGACCTTCTGCTTCAGCAAGAGTCTCAATAGCACCAGCCACTTTATGGAGGGCTCGGTCGGAATACTGAATCAAACTGGAGTGCTTCATAAAGGTTTCCACACCTAAGGCAGAAGCATAACGAGCAGCACCTGAAGTTGGTAGGGTGTGATTTGGTCCAGCTAAGTAATCACCTACTGCTTCAGGGGTTGACTTACCCAAGAAAATTGCCCCAGCGTGGTGGATATAGTCTAGTAAGTCCCAAGGTTGGGTAATTTCTAGTTCTAAGTGCTCTGGAGCAAACTCATCAGACAGTTGTGCTGCCACTTCTAAAGAATCAACAACAACGATTAGACCATAGTGAGCGATCGCTTTTTCTGTCAACAGGCGTCGTGGATGGTCTTTTAGTTGCTGCTGCACTTGCACCTGCACTTGTTTGGCTAATTGAGCATCAGTGGTCAGGAGAATTGCTGCTGCCATTGGGTCATGTTCTGCCTGAGCCAATAGATCGACAGCCACATGAACTGGATTAGCTCCCTGATCTGCAATAATTAATACCTCAGAAGGACCAGCCAGGGAGTCAATCCCTACAATACCGTAAACCAGTTTCTTGGCTAGGGTTACGTAAATGTTCCCCGGACCGCTAATCACATCCACATTGGGAATGGTTTCGGTCCCAAAGGCTAAGGCGGCTATTGCTTGGGCACCACCTACCCGGTAAATCTCATCAATACCAGCTTCCTGAGCAGCCACAAGCACAGCCGGATTAATGCTTTGATCAGGTCTTGGTGGGGTGACCATTACAATTTTTTTAACCTGAGCTACCTTGGCTGGAATAGCATTCATTAACACAGTACTGGGATAGGACGCCCTACCTCCAGGAACATATAGTCCAGCCTTATCTACAGGAGTGTAGCGCTTCCCTAAAACCACATCATCTTCACCAAATTGCACCCAGGATTTGGGAACTCGTTGTCGATGAAATGCCTCGATTTGTCTGGCGGCTAATTGAATCGCATCCAGTAATTCCTTGGAGACCTGTTGGTAAGCCGCATCTAGTTCCGAACCGCTGACTCGCAGTTGTTCTCGACTCAATCTCAGCTGATCAAATTCCTCAGTGTAGTGCAGGAGCGCTACGTCTCCTTGGCGCTTCACTGCCTGTAAAACTTCCCTTACAGTTGCCTCTTTGTTCAGGATTTGGTCAGAAGCCGTGCGATCGCGGATACGTCGCAGTTCAGTTTGTGCCTCAGCCTGCTCAGTTATGATTCGCAGCATGGAGTCGGAGTGCCCATCACGCTAGTGTTGCTCGTCCTAGACCAGGTTTATACACTTATCCTGATCAAAGGTGTCTATGTTTCCTGGACTTACTTTAAGAATATAGCTTAAAGAGGGTGATGCTTGGGTTACGCTATGGGTGTTGATACTAGTTTAGTATTATATATGGTATGATGTTATTTCTGGTATCATACCATTTTATATGGGATGTAACTCCCAAACTAAATATAAGTTAAGTAAACACTGCTGTGGCTAATAACAATTCTGCCCTCAAACGCATAAAAATCGCCGAACGGAACCGAATTCGGAACAAAGCCTACAAATCAGCGGTGAAAACGCTGACCAAGAACTATTGTGCTGCCTTAGAAGAGTACGAACGCCAACCAAGTCCGGAAGCCTTGGAAGAAGTCAAACGTCGAATGTCAGAAGCATACAGCAAAATTGACAAGGCTGTCAAGCGTAAGGTGCTCCATCGCAATAATGGCGCTCGGAAAAAAGCAAGTCTTGCCAAAAAGCTCAAAGCTATAGAGGCTCAACTTAACGCTACTGTGACCGAATCACCTGCTGTATGATCAAATTGCCTCACTCAGCTGGCGGAGCGCTAAGTGGTGATGAGTTGAGCAAAAACCGCTGTAAATTAAACTAAAAATAGATAAATAGATTAAAAACTGTATTGATGCAGTTGATTGATACCCACGTCCATATCAACTTCGATGTCTTTGAGTCGGAGTTAGAGCAATTACGGCACCGATGGCTAGAAGCTGGTGTGGTTCGTCTAGTTCACTCTTGCGTAGAACCGTCTGAGTTTACAGGCATCCAAGCTCTAGCAGAGCGATTTCCCGAAATCTCCTTCGCGGTAGGCTTGCACCCCTTAGATACCGAAAAATGGACTTCCGAAACGGAAAATCAGATTTTGACCCTAGCGCGCTCTGATGCTAGGGTCGTAGCTATCGGAGAAACCGGTTTGGATTTATATAAAGCAAAGAACCAACAACACCAAATAGAAGTGTTCAAAGCCCAACTAGGGATTGCCCACCAACTCGGCTTGCCACTGATTATCCACTGCCGTGATGCTGCTTCAGAAATGAGGGGCATACTGCAAGAATTTTGGGAAAGTACCGGCTCAATCAGAGGTGTGATGCACTGTTGGGGAGGTAATCCTCAACAGACACAGTGGTTTTTGGATTTGGGGTTTTACATAAGCTTCAGTGGCATTGTGACCTTTAAGAATGCCACTCAGGTAAAAGAATCAGCCACCATGGTACCTAGCGATCGCTTACTCATCGAAACGGATTGTCCGTTCCTTGCACCAGTCCCCAAGCGAGGAAAACGAAATGAACCAGCCTATGTCCGCTATGTAGCCGAGTGCGTTGCCGGATTACGAGGGATATCTCTAGAAGAGTTGGCTGCTCAGACCACCCAAAATGCCTGTCAGCTTTTTGGTCTTAGCCTATCAACAGCAACTGCTGGAAAAATAGGGATTGGGTAAATCTCAACCAGACCTGAAAGGGGAAAACCTAAAGGTAGGTTCTTGATAATCTCAAATCCCTTACTCTGCTATGGTTCAGTAGAAAGAGAATAATGCGGAGACTCCTAGGCTTGCGGTGAACACCTATAAGAGGAAATAACAGGAAATAATCCGACTCTCCGACTCTTTGAATAGTACTTTTGGAAGAGGCTTACCGAGGGATGGTTGACAAAAGTGGAATCAGATGCTACCCTAGGTATTCTGAAGACAACTAACCCAACGATAAGCCCCACAACGGTTTTAGTCTCCAGCTAAGCACACCCTAAGCACAACCCATGTGTAGGGCAGGGCACATCGACGGTGACAAGTGTAAAAACCACAACTAGCACTGGGAGCAATTACTCCAAGTCCAGTATAGTCCAGTATAGTGTTTTTGTTGTTTTCCTGATGCCTGAGTTTCTGTCAATCTAGTAATAGACATGGTTTAAAATCCCACAGATGGATGCGCGAGAAGTTGAAGATTAAAGGCACTCTAAGCCATTTGATTCAAAACTATGAACATCCTATACCTAGAGTAGGGTTACCTGAGGTCGCAGGTGTTCAGCTTAAGAATTCCACGTTTACTTTATCTGTGGGAGTGTCAATTCTAACAGTTGATCTAGTATCTATTAGCTCGAACCCAAGTTTTAAGCAATTGTTCAAGTACAAGTACTGCCTTGGGAAGGGAATCAAAATCGGCGCTGACTTAAAAAGAGTGAAGAACAGACCCCATGACTAATCAGACTTACACAACAGCTACCTATATGTTGCCAGACTTAGTTGAAATTCAGCGTGCTAGCTTTCGCTGGTTCTTGGAGGAGGGGCTAATTGAAGAACTCAATAGCTTCTCGCCGATTACCGACTACACTGGCAAAATGGAGCTGCACTTCTTGGGTAAAAACTACAGGCTTAAGTCTCCTAAATATGATGTGGATGAAGCCAAGCGGCGAGACAGTACCTATGCCGTACAAATGTACGTTCATACCCGCCTGATTAATAAAGAAACTGGGGAGATCAAGGAACAAGAAGTCTTCATCGGTGATTTGCCTCTGATGACAGACCGAGGCACATTTATCATTAACGGTGCTGAGCGAGTCATTGTTAACCAAATTGTTCGCTCTCCTGGAGTTTACTACAAGTCTGAAACTGATAAAAACGGACGTCGTACCTACTCAGCCTCCTTGATTCCCAACCGGGGTGCTTGGTTGAAGTTTGAAACCGATAAAAATAACTTAGTTTGGGTGCGCATCGACAAAACCCGTAAACTGTCTGCACAAGTGCTTTTAAAAGCCTTGGGGCTTGGTGATAGTGAGATTATAGATGCTCTGCGCCATCCAGACTACTATCAAAAAACCCTTGACAAAGAAGGGAACCCCAGTGAAGAAGAAGCCCTGCTTGAGCTGTACCGCAAGCTTCGTCCTGGGGAACCTCCTACTGTTAGTGGTGGTCAGCAGTTATTGGAATCCCGTTTCTTTGACCAGAAGCGTTATGACCTAGGTCGGGTCGGTCGCTACAAAATCAATAAAAAACTACGACTGAATATTCCTGACACCGTAAGGGTATTGACCCCCCAAGACATACTCGGGGCAATTGATTACCTAATCAACCTGGAATTTGACATTGGTAGCACAGACGATATTGACCACCTAGGGAATCGCCGAGTGCGCTCTGTTGGTGAACTGTTGCAAAACCAAGTGCGGGTGGGACTAAATCGCCTAGAGCGGATTATTCGAGAACGGATGACCGTTTCAGAATCCGATACCCTTACCCCAGCATCATTGGTAAACCCTAAACCTCTAGTAGCAGCGATTAAGGAATTTTTTGGCTCGTCTCAGCTGTCCCAGTTTATGGACCAGACCAATCCATTAGCTGAATTGACCCATAAACGGCGTCTGTCTGCCCTAGGTCCTGGGGGGTTAACTCGCGAACGGGCAGGTTTTGCAGTGCGGGATATTCATCCATCTCACTATGGCAGAATTTGCCCCATTGAAACTCCAGAAGGTCCCAATGCAGGTCTGATTGGCTCATTGGCAACCCACGCTCGGGTGAATAATTATGGTTTCATTGAAACTCCTTCTTACCCAGTAGAAAATGGGCGAGTCCTAAAAGACCGACCGCCCTTGTACATGACCGCAGATGAAGAAGATGACCTGAGGGTAGCACCAGGTGATATTGCCTTAGATCAGGAAGGTTATATCCTGGGAGAGTCTGTACCAGTCCGATATCGACAAGAATTCACCACCACCACCCCTGACCAAGTGGACTATGTGGCGGTATCACCAGTGCAAATTATCTCCGTTGCGACCTCTCTAATTCCCTTCTTAGAACATGATGATGCTAACCGAGCTCTGATGGGCTCAAATATGCAGCGGCAAGCTGTGCCATTGCTTCGACCTGAGCGCCCCTTAGTGGGAACAGGATTGGAAGCCCAGGCTGCTAGAGACTCAGGTATGGTCGTGGTGGCTGCCTGTGATGGTGAGGTGGTGTATGTCGATGCCAACACAATTCGGTTACAGCCTTATCAAACCACCATCAAAGATACCCCAGCTACAGATACCCCAGCCCTGCCAGGGGAAAAGGGAAATGAGAATGAGTTAGAATTTCCTAGCCCTATCCAACCAAAAGAAACCCCAGCAATTATTGAATACTCCCTCCAAAAGTATCAGCGCTCTAACCAAGATACCTGCTTAAATCAACGACCCTTGGTGTATGTAGGAGATGAAGTGGTGGCCGGTCAGGTACTGGCAGATGGCTCTGCTACAGAAGGGGGTGAAATCGCCCTCGGACAAAATATTCTAGTCGCTTATATGCCTTGGGAAGGCTATAACTACGAAGATGCCATCCTGGTTAGTGAACGGCTAGTTTACGATGATGTCTACACCAGTATTCACGTTGAAAAGTATGAAATAGAAGCGCGACAGACTAAACTAGGTCCGGAGGAAATAACCCGAGAAATTCCCAATGTGGGGGAAGATGCCCTGCGTCAGTTAGATGAAACCGGGATCATTCGGATTGGAGCCTGGGTAGAAGCTGGGGATATCTTGGTGGGGAAAGTTACTCCCAAGGGGGAATCAGACCAGCCACCAGAAGAAAAACTCTTGCGAGCTATATTTGGGGAAAAAGCTAGGGATGTACGGGACAATTCTCTGCGAGTCCCCAATGGTGAAAAAGGGCGTGTGGTAGATGTGCGGGTATTTACCAGAGAGCAAGGGGATGAACTGCCACCGGGAGCCAACATGGTAGTGCGTGTATATGTGGCTCAGAAACGGAAAATCCAGGTTGGTGACAAAATGGCAGGTCGTCACGGCAATAAAGGAATTATTTCCCGGATTTTGCCCATCGAAGATATGCCCTACCTGCCGGATGGTACACCTGTAGATATTGTACTCAACCCCCTGGGAGTACCCAGTCGGATGAATGTGGGTCAGGTATTTGAATGTCTATTAGGATGGGCTGGGGAACACCTGAATGCCCGATTTAAGCTTACTCCCTTCGACGAAATGTACGGCGCAGAAGCATCCCGCCTCACAGTCCATAACAAGCTTAAAGAAGCCAGTGATCAACCTGGTAAAGAGTGGGTATTTAATCCCGACCATGCTGGAAAAATTACTGTATACGATGGTCGTACCGGAGAAGCCTTTGACCAACCAGTCACAGTGGGGCAAGCCTATATGCTCAAGCTCGTCCACTTGGTAGACGATAAAATTCACGCTCGCTCCACCGGACCGTACTCCCTAGTCACCCAGCAACCATTGGGAGGTAAAGCCCAACAAGGTGGTCAGCGCTTTGGGGAAATGGAAGTATGGGCATTAGAAGCATTTGGAGCATCTTACACCCTCCAAGAATTGCTCACTGTCAAATCAGACGATATGCAAGGCCGCAACGAAGCTCTCAATGCCATTGTGAAAGGAAAAGCCATTCCCAGACCTGGTACTCCCGAATCCTTCAAGGTACTGATGCGAGAACTCCAATCCTTAGGACTCGACATAGCTGTTCACAAAGTGGAAACCACAGAAGATGGTAGTAGCAATGATATGGAAGTGGATTTAATGACCGATTCAGAACGCCATCGCACACCACGCTCACCAACTTATGAATCCCTCAACCAGGAAGAGTTGGAAGAAGAACAAGCCTAAAAGGTGGCTCTATAGGAGTGTCTGTGAATAGGGAAATGACAAAATTATGAAAAGCCAAATAGAACAGCGGTTTGACTACGTAAAAATTGGTATTGCCTCTCCTGAGAGAATTCGTCAATGGGGAGAAAGGACTCTTCCCAACGGTCAAATGGTAGGTGAAGTGACTAAGCCAGAAACCATTAACTATCGCACCCTCAAACCAGAGATGGATGGGCTGTTCTGTGAGCGCATCTTTGGTCCAGCTAAAGACTGGGAATGCCATTGTGGTAAGTACAAGCGGGTGCGCCACCGAGGTATTGTCTGTGAACGCTGTGGTGTGGAAGTGACCGAGTCCCGGGTAAGGCGTCACCGTATGGGATACATTAAACTAGCCGCACCCGTGGCTCACGTCTGGTATCTCAAAGGTATTCCTAGCTACCTCAGTATTTTGCTTGATATGCCCCTGCGGGATGTAGAACAGATTGTCTACTTCAACGCCTACGTAGTACTAAACCCAGGTAATGCGGAAAACCTCAGCTATAAACAGCTGCTCACCGAAGACCAATGGCTGGAAATCGAGGAGCAGCTCTATAGCGAAGACTCAGATCTATCTGGGGTAGACGTGGGGATTGGGGCTGAGGCTCTGCAACGACTCCTACAGGATTTGGATTTAGACGCGATCGCAGAAAAGCTGCGAGAAGAAATTGCCGCTTCTAAAGGTCAAAAGCGAGCTAAGCTAATCAAACGGTTGCGAGTGATTGACAACTTTATTGGCACCGGGGCTCAGCCAGATTGGATGGTGCTGAGTGTCATCCCTGTCATTCCCCCCGACCTGCGACCGATGGTGCAACTGGATGGGGGTCGCTTTGCTACCTCTGACTTGAATGACCTCTATCGACGAGTCATCAACCGCAACAATCGACTAGCCCGGTTGCAGGAAATTCTGGCACCTGAAATCATTGTCCGCAATGAAAAGCGGATGCTTCAGGAAGCTGTGGATGCCCTGATTGACAATGGCAGGCGAGGACGGACAGTCGTAGGGGCAAACAATCGACCCCTGAAGTCCCTCTCTGACATTATCGAAGGTAAACAGGGTCGCTTCCGGCAAAACCTGCTAGGAAAACGGGTGGATTACTCCGGACGCTCAGTGATTGTAGTCGGCCCAAACCTGCATATCCACCAGTGTGGTTTGCCCAGAGAGATGGCGATTGAGCTGTTTCAACCTTTTGTGATTCACCGCCTGATTCGTCAGGGTTTGGTGAATAACATCAAAGCAGCTAAAAAATTGATTCAACGGGGAGATCCCACTGTGTGGGACGTACTCGAAGAAGTGATTGCAGGTCACCCGGTGATGCTAAATCGAGCCCCAACTCTACACCGACTAGGAATTCAAGCCTTTGAACCTATTTTGGTAGAAGGTCGTGCCATTCAACTGCACCCCTTAGTCTGTCCAGCGTTTAATGCGGACTTTGATGGCGACCAGATGGCAGTACATGTGCCTCTATCCCTAGAATCCCAAGCAGAGGCTAGGTTGTTAATGCTGGCATAGGAGGACTGAACTCTTGGAGTCAACAGCCATCCTCTCAGGCAACTTCCCAATTTTCCCTGACCCCGGA
>NZ_JAAHFV010000225.1:0-10828 GCF_010672755.1 Moorena sp. SIO1F2 | reverse complement strand
TCTATCAGCTATCAGCTATCAGCTTATGCGCTACGCGCTGCATCCCTATTCCATACTCCCTGTTCCCTTTGGTATAGCTGATAGCTGATAACTGATAGCTGATAGCTTAACTACTTAGTTGCTGTAATAAAAACAAAACGGTCAGGAAATTCAAGGATAGATTGTTGAGCATATTTTTCTGAGATTTCTGCTAGACCTTCCTGTAACTGTTGGTCATCAAATAATGACAGTAAGGACATATAGCGATTTGCTACCATTTTCAAGTATTGTTCTTTAGGAATTGACTGAAGATATTCAACAAAATCAACTGAGACGTTGAAGCCGACTTTTTCTAGTAAACTAGTTAGATCGTTATAGTTGGGCTGCCTTCTTTCATATCGCTCTAAAGCTGCCTTGAATAAAGGATACTCAATAGTTGGAGGCAGAAGGATCAGCAAGAAAATTCCTCCACTAGTTAGCTTTTCAAACAAACTACTAAATAGTAATTCTTTATTGTCTATATGATGAATGGCTTCCTTCATGTAGACCTTATTATAACCTGAGGTCTCAGAGACAAAAGTAATCGCATCTACTGCCCTAATTTGGTATTGAGGGCTTAAGGGTATTTGTGAGAGCATCTCTTGAGAAGGATCCACGCAGATAATCGGATTATATAACTGTATTTCCTTCGGAATTGATTGAGTAAAAAGTCCTGTGCCGCAGCCTAAATCCACAAGACTATCTGTTGAGGTTAAGCGTAAATATTCAATAATTTTTAACCCCATAAATCTAATGTAGTCTTCTGAGTAACTCCACAAATCATCATAGATACTCCCGATTATTTTATAGTGTTTTTGATTGGAACTACTCATGGCTTTAATTCCTATTGTTCTGTATGATTATCAATATAGCGGTTTTCAATTGGTGAAGTACAAACTTCTGGGTTTTAGGGAGCAGGGAGCAGGGAACAGGGAACAGGAAACAGGGAAAAAATCCTGTGGAATAGGCATCTTGCCTGTTCGGCGATCTTTTGGGGCGGGCAGGATGCCCACTCTACCCGTGGAATAGGCATCTTGCCTGTTTGGGGAATAGGCATCTTGCCTGTTTGGGGAATAGGCATCTTGCCTGTTTGGGGAATAGGCATCTTGCCTGTTTGGGGAATAGGCATCTTGCCTGTTTGGGGAATAGGCATCTTGCCTGTTTGGCGATCTTTTGGGGCGGGCAGGATGCCCACTCTACTCCTATTCATTGAAAGATTCAGCAACGCCCGAAATCTAGTTAATCAACAGCAAACTCAGTGTATTGGCGCATGTTCGGGGAGTGAAAGCCCAGCACAATATCGTCAGCCGGAACACCCAGTTCAAGCAATTGGGTAGCAATGCCAATTTCCGTGCCATCATGCTGAATCCAGATTTTACCATTTTTGATATCTAAGTGGAGGCTACATCCGTGGGTGCGACGGTTATCTTTCCAGCCCGTGTGCAGCAACAGATAATGATCTCGTTCGGTGTCCAAAACCGCTTGGGCTTCGATTTCTGGGAAGGTGGGCTTACGATTGGCTCGTTCTAGCAGTAATTCCTGAATCCACTGACGATATTGTTCTACAGATTCTTATACAGCCATTGCCGAATAACCTCGTGAGTTTGGTCATAGATAAGTAAGTTGATTTGAGTCTTCTCAATTACTGATCGTACAAACCGTCGCTGGAAAAAAGATTGGTAAATTGTTTCAGGAATAGCAAGGTAAAGATTACGTTGGGCATCAACTTCATTTAGAGCAAATTGATAATTGATGCATTGCCCAAGGGCAGTATGAAAATCGGAGACAACGGATCGACCAATAAAGCTTTTAATTTCCACAGCAATTTTTTCTCCTGCTCGTTCCGCAGCGATTAGCTCGGCAAGATCAATTTCAAAATCGACTTCCACAACACTCAGTTGATAGGGATCGGCGGTAATTACCCAGTTATCTTTTTCTAGGGCAGTTCTCACTGCATTGTGGAAAGGAACCTTTGCCATGAGATTTTAAAAGAAATAGGAACCTTTTCTGGTAAAATTATATGCTAGAGCGAATGTATTCATCATTGCTTGGGCGATCGCACCACCAAACCTTACTTTCAAATAGTTCACCGGTCTAGTGGGATATCTTCATACACGAGTGCGATCGCAAACTCAAAACCAACGCTCTGTAGGGTGATCACATCTCCAGCTTCGTATGCCGTGTATAGCCACAACCGCCCTTCGCTCCTCCGGTAAATCTCGACGCTGATGCGCTACCCCACAGCAAACTCGGTATACTGCCTCATGATGGGTGCCTGATAGGCCAACACAATATCCTGCTTTGGTACGCCCAGCTCAACTAACTGATCTGCGATCGCAATCTCCGACCCATCATGCTGTATCCAAATCTTGGCATCTTTAATATCCACATGTACAGAACAGCCATAAATACGTGTGGTGTTATTTTTCCAACCGGTATGAACCATTTGGTAATGATCCCGTTCCGTATCAAAAATGAGCTGGGTTTCGATGGCTGGATTCGCCGACTTAATACTGGCGCGTTTTTTAAGCAAGTCCTGAATGTGCTGTCGATATACCTCTAGTTTATCCATTGATTAATCTTTGGTTGCGAAATATCATAAACTACAATAGGAACCTGATTACACTTGATCGACTTTTGTATAAACGGATAACTTAAAAAACCACTGTAAATTTACTTTTAGTTATTAATTTCATCAGTTACTTGATCCTGGAAAGAATTAGAAGCAAAAAGACCTCGTCCCACTTTCTTCCATCTCCCTTCTTTTACACCTTGATGCAATTGGTTAGCTAAGGAGTTTGTAGCACGGAGTTGTTCATGATCAGATTTGGCATCAAAGAGTCTGCTGGCAATCTGTTTTCGGTTAACCGGAGCCGCGAATTTATCTAAGATAATCTCTACCGCTTCCCCGAATGTTTTACCTCTAAATTCTGGATATAACATATCTCTGGGATTGCGCTTTTGACCCTCCTCATCGTCTTGGTTTTCCCTTTGGTTTTCTTCAAAGGATTCCTCTTCTAATTCCTCATCAACAAAAGTTACTTGACCGACATTGCCACTTGAATTCACAGTGGGAGCTTGTTCAGATAAATGATTAGCATTAACCTCAAGTTCCCGGAAAGCACTCGATATTTCCGCTGCAATATCATCGTTTTCCGCTGCAATATCGTTTTCCGCTGCAATATCGTTGCTGGATAGTTCGGCTTCAAGCTTATTCTGATAATAGGCAACGTTTGCCCGTTTTTGCTCCACTAAAGCCTTTACCTCAACCAGGTTTGCTTCCGCTTCAGTAAGTTCTCGCTGGGTTTGTTCTAGCTGAGTTTTGATCCAATTAATATGGTCTTCTTGAGCAGATTTAAGATTCATGGTTGTCAGTTGCATGTCTTGTAAATCAAGCTTTTACGGAAAGTATAGCAGTATTTTTTTAGTTTTGCCATCCAATCGAGTTAAATTTTATTTAAAAAAACTTTTTTTTTTGTTTACTCAATCCCTTAGTATCCTTCTGTAATAATCCTGCTAAGGAAAGGTTTTCACAGCTACAGGACTTAGGCAAAACTTGTAAACCAACCCTATAACTACTAGGATGCATTAATAAAAACTGCTACAGCTATGTAGATTTACTGGGCAACTCCTGACTATCATGAGTATCTAATAGGATTGTGACTTATACCCCCCATAACTTTAAATTTAGCTTTAATTTAGCTGAACTAGTTAATTTTTGCTATAACTGAAAAACAACTGTTTTCATAGCTGCTGTTACTTGGTAACAAAATTAATCTATAATCTAATTTGTTAGAGTTAATATCAGCTATATTAATAAACATGATTTTTTGCTGAGTATCAGCTAAATTTAACCTGAATATATACCAAAATAATTCTTATTAAATTTAAATTAGTTTCACTAGCTTTAGCTCCTAAAAAGTATTGTATGATGATCATCAACAAGCAATTGATACTGCAATTGTTTGTTGGCCACTCTCTAGAAAGCTGATCGCCCTAGGCTCAAGGCTGAGTGCATAACTGGCCTCAGCCGTCAGCCGTCAGCCGTCAGCGGTCAGAAGTCAGCCGTCAGCTGAGGTAACAGAGATTAAACCAATGTAGGGGATAAGCTGATAGCACCTCAAGTAGCATCTCAAGTAGCGCATTAGCTGATAGCTGAAGGCTGAATGCTTACCTGTAAAGTTATAAACTTTTGTTAATTTCATCACCAAACAAGCCATTTAAGATAACCAGAATCTCTAGATAATTTGATTACTATGTCTCAAGTTGAATTGCAACGGTCCCAACTCATGATAAGTACAAGAAGAAGCAGTCAATTTCATCCCCGAAAGGTCATGAAGGGTTTCAAGTTAGTTTCATTAACATTACTGGCAATGGTGATGGTACTGGTGGTACACGCTGAGCCGAGTTTCGCACAGGAATCCTCTAGTAGTGGAGGATTCAATCCCCAAGAAATATTGCGCAATGCTTTGCAGTGGATTGATAGTCTAGGACCCATCGGAGCGATCGCATTTATCGCAATCTATATCATTGCTGCCGTAGCATTTTTGCCTGGGTCTATCCTCACCCTAGGGGCTGGGGTAGTATTTGGTGTTGCCTTAGGCTCAATCTATGTGTTCATCGGAGCAACTATCGGAGCCACAGCTGCTTTTCTGGTTGGGCGTTATCTAGCTAGGGACTGGATTGCTCAAAAAATTGCTGGAAATGACAAGTTTAGTGCCATTGATGAAGCAGTAGGTCAGGAAGGATTCAAAATAGTGCTGTTGACTCGACTCTCTCCTGTATTTCCCTTCAACCTCTTAAACTATGCCTATGGTCTAACTGGGGTTTCGCTAAAAGACTACGTCTTAGGCTCCATTGGCATGATTCCAGGAACAGTCATGTACGTTTACATCGGTTCTCTGGCTGGAGACCTGGCCATGATCGGTGGTGGTGACGCACCCACCAATCCCACTGTCCAGTGGGCAATTCGGATTATTGGTTTTATCGCTACTGTTGCGGTCACACTTTATGTCACTAATGTAGCTAAGAAAGCTTTAGACAAAAGCGTTTCCAAAGAGACAGTTTAGAAGGTTAAAGGTTAAAGGTTGAAGGTTGCAAGTTGAAAGTTAGGAGGTTGAAAGTTAGGAGGTTGTTCGCGTAGCGTGGCCAAAGGCCAAGGTTAGGAAGTTTAAGGTTAAAGGTTAGGAAGTTTAAGGTTGTTCGCGTAGCGTGGCCAAAGGCCAAGGTTAAAGGTTAGGAAGTTTAAGGTTAAAGGTTAGAAGGTTAAAGGTTATAGAGATCCGTAAATTTTTGTTCCCGATTCCCGATTCCCGATTCCCTACTCCCGATTCCCTACTCCCTACTCCCTACTCCCTACTCCCTACTCCCTACTCCCTATTCCCGATTCCCTAAAAAATTAATTTAATTTTGAACCATCAAAGGAGTTATTATAAATGTCAAGTTCTCAATACCAAAGAGTTACTGTCCCACCTATGGACGAGTATAACCAGAGGTTGGTTAACTACGTTCATCCAGGGGATTGGGTTAATCCAAAACCTGTTGATTGTTATGACCTAGTAGTTATTGGTGCTGGTACAGCTGGATTAGTTACCGCAGCAGGTGCAGCAGGTATCGGTGTGGGTTTGAAAGTGGCGTTGATTGAACGGCATTTGATGGGTGGGGATTGTTTAAATGTAGGTTGTGTCCCCTCCAAGTGTTTGATTCGGTCATCTCGGGTAGTGGCTGAGATGCGCAATGCGGGAGCCTTTGGGGTTAAAGTTCCAGATAATATTGAAGTAGACTTCCCGGCAGTGATGGAACGGATGCGTCGGCTACGGGCAGGGATTAGCCATCACGATTCTGCTAAACGCTTCAAAGATACCTATGGTATTGATATATTTTTAGGAAATGGTCGGTTTACCGGTGATGATACCATCGAAGTAAACGATACTACCCTCAAGTTTAAGAAAGCGGTAATTGCTACAGGAGCAAGAGCAGTAAGACCCCGAGTTGAGGGCATGGAAGAGGCGGGGTATCTCACCAATGAAACGGTATTTTCTCTGACAGAACGTCCCAATCGACTAGCTGTTATTGGTGGCGGTCCCATTGGGTGTGAATTAGCTCAGTCTTTCCGCCGTTTAGGTTGTGAAGTGGTGCTGTTCCATCGCGGTTCTCACATTTTAAATAAAGAGGATGCTGACGCCGCTGATATTGTTCAAAAAGTCTTTTTAAAAGAAGGTATCCGTTTAGTCCTGGGTGCCAAATTGAACCGGGTCGAGAAGACAGAAGCAGGTAAAACCTTACACTTCAATAGCTGCACTGGTTTGGAAGAGTCGGTCACAGTAGATGAAATTTTGATCGGTGCTGGACGTGCGCCCAATGTGGAAGGGTTAAATTTGGAATTGGTCGGGGTAGAGTATGACCAGCGTAAAGGAGTGAAGGTGAATGATTACCTTGAGACTACCAATCCCAAAATTTATGCTGCTGGTGATATTTGCATGGACTGGAAGTTTACCCATGCAGCGGATTCAGCAGCACGGATTGTGATTAAGAATACTCTATTTTCTCCCTTTGGCTTGGGTAAATATAAGCTGAGTAACTTGGTGATGCCTTGGGCAACTTATACTGATCCAGAAATTGCCCATGTGGGGATGTATGAGGATGAAGCTCAAGGGAAAGGGTTTAATGTTAATACGATTAAAATTCCCTTTAGTACTGTAGACCGAGCGATCGCAGATGGCGAAGAAGAGGGATTTGTTAAAATTTACCATAAGAAGGGGTCAGATCAAATCCTGGGAGCAACTATTGTGGCAACTCATGCAGGGGAAATGATTTCTGAGGTGACGACAGCAATTGTCCATAAGATTGGTTTGAGTAAGCTTTCCAGCGTAATTCATCCCTATCCAACTCAAGCAGAAGGAATTAAAAAAGCGGCAGATGCCTATCGCCGCACCCTCTTAACACCAAGAACTAAAACATTTTTAGAATTCCTGACTAAGCTTTCTTAGAGTAAAAGGAGCTTTGCTTAATAATGGAATAATTTTAAGAGTTTTCTGGAATAGGCATCTTGGTGGAATGGGCATCTTGCCCGTTCCTTAGATTTTCCCAGAATAGGACTTGGTCAGCTCTGCCTATTTCCCTATCTCCCTACTCCCTCTTTGTCTTGACCTCCGATTGAAATAATCCAGGACTTACGCGGTTAAGTGGATTTCGCCCCCCTAGCCCCCCAATTTTGGGGGGTAATGATGTCAAAGTCCCCCAGAATTGGGGGATTTAGGGGGCAAATGCGTAAGTCCTATAATCCGAAGGTTAAAAACCGCTATATTCAAATCATTCCATGATTAAGCAACGGCGTTTTATCTGCAGATGATTGCCAGTAGGGAGCTAGGAAGCTAGATCTTGAGTAGATGAGGAAACAACCCTACCATCAGGCATAACCGTACCCCATAGTTCTGCATCCTTCCAGTCTACTTCAGCAAGATCCGCACCCTTGAGATTGGCAGCTCTCAAATCTGCTCCACTTAGCTTTGCTCCAGCAAGTTTCGCTCGACCTAGATTTGCCCTGTGAAGCTTGGCATCAGTCAAATTAGCTCTTTCCAATTTCGCACAACGCAACTTAGCCCCACTCAAATCGGCTCGGCTCAGGTTAGCTCCGCTTAAATCTGCTCGACTCAGATTCGCACCACTAAGGTTGATACCACTCAGATTAGCTTGAACTAGGTCGATAGCACAAAAATCTCGTTGCCCTGCTGCGTACCTTTCTTGGAGTTCTTTGCTATTCATGTCGCCTTCCCCCGATTTGACTTTAGTTAAAGGTTTCTATTAAAGAGAGTAAAAATATCGCCCAACGTGACAAAGTAAACCAATATTTTTTATATAGCTAATAAACGCAAAAAAGTGCCTGTGTAATAACAAATACATCCACAGTCATTTTTTAAATTCAAGTATAATTACTAGTTATCTAGATGGTAAATATCAATGCCTGAAATTAGGGAAAACTTATCATAACATTCCCAAACTTATCACATCTACCACACTCTTCACATTTACCACACTTCCTTGATTTTTTAGAAATATGATATGTCCCCTATCTAGAATTATAGTTATTGTGAGCACCAATCGCGTTTATATAGCAGTCGAAGTAAAGCTTAAGACATATTTCTGCTCCCTGCTCCCTACTCCCTGCTCCCTTTCAAGCAAAATACTCTGTCCTAAACTATACTTCGGTTGCTATAAATAAAGTTGGCGCAGTTTCTTGAGAGCTCGAAACTTTTTTTGCCGAATAGTTTCTTCCGTATACCGACCATAGCCCTTACACTCTAAATGACTCGAAATTTCAGCATAGGAAAGCTTTTTAAAATAGAATAACTCCAAAATTTCTGAATCTTCATCAGGAAGTTGTCTGATCTTCTCCCGCAGTTCCAAGTTCTGTATATACTGCATAGGGTGAGGATGACGGGAAGAGACCGCATTACTCTGCTCAGTCGAGAGTAAACTTTCCCACTTTTCGGAACTAATGTCTAAAAACCTATTATGCTTACGGAACAGTGCCCTTACGTAATTAAAGGCAACTGTTCGCAACCAAGCCCTTGGATTAATAATTGGCTCTCTTAAGTCACCCTTAATTCGAACCAGTAACAGTTCCTCATCAACGTCTAAATGCAACTCTAGTCTCCCGGATTCGATTAGTCTTTGGACAAGTAAAAAGACATCGTTTATAATGTCTTCATGGGTATACTTGCTCTTAAGATTAAATTGGCACAGCCAACCTTCTATTTGAGTAGATAGTGAATCTAAAAGGTTGGCAAGTTCTTCCTGTTTCATCATCCCCCCCTGGTAGAAGCAATTTTCACCTGGTTGTGGTTTGACCATTTAAATTCTTCTCCTGATCATGCAAACTGGTGTAAATGGAATCACTTATGTTGTCACGATTGTCACGGTTGATAGGGCAGACTATAAAAATAGTTTCTGCTCTGCCCAATAACAAAAAGCTACACTAAATTGTGACCACCAAGGGCCAAGCGGAGCATTTTCGCCTGTCAACTAAATCAGGACAAGACCTATCCGGTTCACAATTTTCTACAGGTTCACAGGATATAAGTCTTTGTTTGAAGAAACGAACATGCACAGTAACCAGTCTTTCTTGGGACTCGTTAGCAAGTTGGTGAGTCTGATCAAACCCAACGCAGACTAACTCACCTTCTGTGAACTTTTTCTCGTCCTTTGTTCGGTAGCCCTGCTTTCCTTGTAAGTGCTCCACTGGATCATAAAAGCGGTGGGTAAGGGTTCCTTTGTAGACACGGATTATGCTAATTTCCTCTCCGTGGGTATGTATTTGTGAAAACTGACCCGGCTCCCAAGAAATAACAAAAATAACACCAAAAAGGGTCATACAAACTAAGCGGCGATGGTAGTCACTCTCTTTAAAACTAATAGATTGCTCAATTAGCTTTTCACTCAAATTAAGGTTCGCCGCAAGCTTTGTGAACTTCTCCATACTCATGTCTTGGGGCGCTATGTCATTTACCTGATAGATAAATTCGTCTAGCGAAAGGTCACCAGAGCAACCTGAAGAGGGAGAAGACTGCAAGGACTGGCTGATCAGCTGATCTACCCTGTCAATGCACTGGTCAAACTGCGAATCTAATACTGCCAGGTCAAACATTTGTGCCATTCTCTCACCATCTTCTTGGGTAAGCTCTTTTTGAGTCGCTAGCTGGTAATACTCTTGAACCAACTGAACAAGCTCTGGCTGTTCCGGAAGATTATCTGGCTGACAGACTTCTCGGAGTATTGTTTTGAGTTGTTCTTTGGAATCTTCTGAAATTTCACCTTGACTGAACATAGTGACAAAGTTCTACATATTTAACAGGCGTTCGTTGATCTACTTTCAAAAGCGCTTGCTCTTGGAAAGCTTGGTGTCTATATATATGAGACGACAGGAAGCGAAACGTGACGCAGAGTTTTGTAAAGATTCTTGACGGGTTATCACCAAAGGTGCTGGCTAAAAACCAATACCGCCCCTCACCACCCATTCCACGGCTCCCTACCACAACGATAACTGCGCCTGCTCATAGCTGGCCATTTGGTACTGGATCAATGGGAGTTCTCGAGGTGAAGGCGCGTTCGGCACGCTACGCGATCGCAAAAGCACGCAAAATATACGGCCTTGCTTAATAATGGAATGATTTGAATAGTTTTGTGGAACGGGCATCTTGGTGGAACAGGCATCTTGGTGGAACTGGCATCTTGCCAGTTTCAATATATTCCCGGCGGGCAGAATGCCCACCCCACTCATATTTATCCAAAGATTCAGCAATGCCGAGAAAGCCAAAAGCCAAAAGCAAAGAGGGTTTTAAGCGATGCATTCCCTACTCCCTACTCCCTACTCCCTACTCCCTACTCCCTACTCCCTGTGCAATAGATAGTATGAAAAAAATACCATCACAGGAAAACTATGGCAACAGGGATGCTCGTTAACGGACAATGGACTAACGAAGCCTATCAGCAAGACCCCCAAGGGCGATTCATGCGTAATCCCACCAAATTCCGTAATTGGATTCGTGCTGATGGCTCCACAGACTATAAACCAGCCTCTGGACGCTACCATCTCTATGTTTCCTATGCTTGTCCCTGGGCGCACCGCACTCTGATTATGCGAGCCTTAAAGGGATTGGAGGAAGCGATTACCCTGTCCATTGTTGACCCATTGATGGATAAAGATGGATGGGAATTCTCCGATGGGCCTGGTTGTATCCCTGATACAGTCAATGGTGCTCGCTATCTGCGGGAAGTTTATATCAAAGGTGACCCTAACTGTACCGGAAGA
>NZ_JAAHFV010000224.1:6811-10853 GCF_010672755.1 Moorena sp. SIO1F2 | reverse complement strand
CGTGAAAAAGAAGTCAGTGACCTTAAATCTCGGATTATTTTTACCATATCCCATGAGTACCGTACACCTTTAATGACAATTCTATCCTCTGTGGAACTCCTAGAAAAGTACCGTCATAAATTTACTGATTCTCAGCAACTTAAACATTTTTGGCGGATCCAAGCTGCGGTCAAACATATGACTACCCTAGTCAATGATTTATTATTCATTAATCAAGCAGAATTCGATAAGTTAGAATTGAAACCAGTTGCTTTGAACTTAGTAACATTTTGTCAGGAGTTATTCTGCCCAATTAAATCAAGCCTTGGGGCTAAACATCGGCTAATATTTAGTAGTGAAAGAGACTGGGAGCCAATATTAGGAGACCCCAAAATCCTTCGACAAATTCTGACTAACATCATCTCCAATGCCATTAAATATTCTCCCGATGGTGGGACTATTTTAGTACAACTAAACGGAGATGAAGAGAAAGTCATATTACAGATAATTGATCAAGGTATTGGCATCCCTAAAGAAGACCAACCAAAATTGTTTGAGTCTTTTAGTCGTGCCAGTAATGTGGGTATAATCCCAGGAACAGGACTAGGGTTATCAATTGTCAAAAGTTGTGTAGACTCCCACGGTGGTAAGATTCACGTGGAAAGTGAAGTGGGTGTCGGAACAACCTTTACCATCACCTTGCCCAAGAATTTACCAGAAGAGGAATAAGCCGGTCACTTAATTACGCAGCAATTGGTATACAATAATAAATTGTGCCATTATTATAATCCGTCAATGCCTAAACTAAAAAGCCGCAAATCAGCTGCCAAGCGTTTTAGAGCTACTGGCAGTGGTAAAATAAGACGCCGCAAAGCGTTTAAAAATCACTTACTAGAACACAAGACCTCAGAAAGGAAGGGACGCTTGTCTAAGCTGAGCTTGGTAGACGAACGGGATGCGGATAATGTTCGCCTGATGTTGCCTTATATGTAAATCTTAACAGTAGACCATTACTGCTAACACTACTACTAAAGTAAACAAACTAGCTAGAATTAACCATGACACGGGTAAAACGCGGTAATGTCGCTCGTAAGCGGCGCAAAAAAATTCTCAAACTTGCTAAGGGGTTCAGAGGTTCCCACTCGAAACTCTTCCGCATTGCTAACCAACAAGTGATGAAAGCGCTGCGGAATGCCTATCGTGATCGCCGCAAGCGCAAGCGGGATTTTCGACGTCTGTGGATTACTCGCATTAACGCAGCAGCACGTCAAAATGGCATTAGCTACAGCCAGCTGATGGGTCAAATGAAAAAAGCCAATATCCAAATTAACCGCAAGATGTTGGCACAGCTGGCAGTGCTGGATCCAGATAGCTTTAACAAAGTGGTGGAATTAGCGGCTAAAGCTGAGTAAGCATATGCGCTACGCGCACCCTACGCGCGTCTGCGGTCAGCCTTCAGCTTTTGGCCATTCGCTTAGCGTGGCCATAGGCCAAGGCCAATCGCTGACGGCTGAATGCTTAGCAAGCTGAAAAACTTGGGTTTTGGGTAAATAGGTAATCCGTAAAGGATTAAGTTGTCGGGTGATAAAAAAACTTTGGTTATTTTGATTATTATAGATTACAATAGTTAGCTCACCCCTCTTCAATTAGTATCTTTAATTGGTATTTAATTGGTATTTAATTGGGTATTTATTGTTCAGTTAAGTTCCTGAATTCACAGGGAATACCTTACCTTTTTACCAATTTCTTTACCAATTTTGATTCCCCAACCGATGCTTAAGCAAAAATTCTTCAACTTTGGTATGGTCTTCGGATTGACGGCGATGTCTTTTTTGACACCGTTACGGGTTGGGAGTGCTCAACTTGAGGAAATAGAGCAGCGGGGTCAGTTGATTGTTGCTGTCAAAGATAATCTGCGCCCTTTGGGATATAGGGATGCCGATGGCAAGTTACAAGGATTGGAAATTGACTTAGCACGACGTCTAGCAGAAGAACTGTTAGGTAATTCTGATGCGGTGGTGTTGCAGCAGGTGGGAAATCTTGACCGACTCAAGGTGGTTTTGGACGGTGAAGTTGACCTGACAATTGCTAGAGTCACAGCCACAGCACCTCGCCGCCGATTAGTGGATTTTAGTATCCCCTACTACCTGGATGGCACGGGTTTGATTACTAAAGACCCCTTAATTACCAGATTGGGTGATCTCCATAGCAGAACCATAGCCATACTCAATCATTCTAGCACAATTGCCGTCGTGCAGTATGCTTTACCGGAATCTAGGGTGGTGGGAGTAGATTCCTACCAAGAAGCGCGATCGCTTTTAGAAAATGGTAGGGCTGATGCTTTTGCTGCCGATAAGAGCATTCTCAGTGGCTGGGTACAAGACTATCCTGAGTATCGGATGCTACCAGTGTGGCTCTCGGGTGAAGCCTTGTGTGTGGTGATGCCTAAGGGGTTACAATACACCAAGCTAAAGCAGCGCGTGAATAATGCGATCGCACGTTGGCAAGCAGATGGTTGGTTAGCTCAACGAGCAACTGCTTGGGGATTACCATTAAGAATAAAAACTGTCAAGCCTTATGAATGATACACTGCCAACTATTTATCTCTCAGTTTTGCTAGTCCTACTTGCTGGTGTTACTTTCGCTGTGCTGCGCCAAGTTCTCAAAACTCGTAGAATTGAAACCACTCTCTCTCGGTTGGAGAAAAAGCTGCAAAAAGACCGGGGGACGGTTATAGAGTATTATGAATTGGGCAGTATTTATGCGGACAAGAAGCTCTTTGGTCAAGCTATCCTGCTATTTCAAAAAGCCTTGAAAGGGACTGATGCTGACGAAGAAAACCTTGCTCCTGTCTATAATGCTTTGGGTTTCGCCTATTGTGCCAAAGAACAGTATGATCTGGCTATTCGCCAGTACAAAGAAGCCTTGAAGCAAGAGCCTGGATATGTCACAGCCCTCAACAATCTCGGTCATGTTTATGAGCGCAAGCAATTAACTGCTCAAGCCTTAGAAGCTTATGATGAGGCGCTCAAGTATGAACCCAAGAATTCTACCGCTAAGCGTCGAGCAGAATCTCTCCGGAAACGCTTGGTTACACCAGCTTGAATAAAGTCAGAAGTATCAAGTATCAAGCATGAATTATCAAGGATGAATTTAGTTGTCCTACTACTTCTGGTACACCAGCGATTAAGCACAGCTTATCCATATCAAGGGTTAACCATGGTTGCTTGAGCCCTAGATTGGCAAAGGGACTCTCAGGAGGGACCTCTAACTGGCTACCCACTAAGCCTAAGCGGGATTTAAAATCACCGTTGAAGTAGAGAATATTGCCTGAGAGGGTGCTTAAGACATTGTCATTTAGAGGGAGTTGCCAGCCAAACTTAGCGTGATTGTAGCTGAAGCGGCACAGGGTATTCTCTCCTTGACGGACGGTGACCCGATGTTGATATCTGGTAGGGCGTTCGCGTAGCGTGACCTTTGGTCGTTCGCATTTTTCCCAGGTGAACTCAGCTATCTCTTTTGGTAATCCCCAAATTTCTCGACCACCTGCGACAGAATCGTGGTTATCGACGTAGATGTGGGAAATCCAGCCGCCAGTTTTGCGGGAATAGCGCACTCTGCCAGCAACTACAATTAATTCACTGTATTCTAGGACTGACCCTGAGCCGTACAGGGATAGATACACCCCACCTAGAGTCTTTCCTGGCCAGAGGGAGACGATGTCAAATTCTGGGGGAATTAGCGATCGCACTCGCTCAATATCAATCAGCTGCAAGGTTTGGATGGCGTAGCCTTGTAGTGTCCAGGGTGGGTTTGGGTAAGTCATCGGAACATCCTCTAGGTAAAATGCTTAATCCGTTGATTTTTGTGAAAGGAATCCAAGATTATGCCGATTATGATAAAAATTACCAATTTAGTCAATTAGTAAAATTTACATATAATCGAGATAATCGAGAACAGTAGCACCAGCACAAGACAATGCCAGATACACATATTCGCTTTGATTGGGCAATCAAAAAACTGCTGCGGAATAAAGCTAACTTTGGTGTTTTGGAAGGGTTTA
>NZ_JAAHFV010000224.1:0-6801 GCF_010672755.1 Moorena sp. SIO1F2 | reverse complement strand
TATAATCGAGATAATCGAGAACAGTAGCACCAGCACAAGACAATGCCAGATACACATATTCGCTTTGATTGGGCAATCAAAAAACTGCTGCGGAATAAAGCTAACTTTGGTGTTTTGGAAGGGTTTATAAGTGAGTTGTTGCATTTTGATATTACCATCAAAACCCTTCTGGAAAGCGAAGCTAATCAAGAGACACTCGATGATAAAACTAACCGAGTTGATATTCTCGCTGAAACCACTGATGGTGAGCTGATCCTGATTGAAGTACAAAACAACCCTCAACACGATTATTTCCACCGTATGCTCTACGGTGCCTCTAAGTTAGTCACCGAATACTTATACAAAGGTCAAGAGTACGGTCAAATTAAAAAAGTCTACTCAATCAATATAGTCTACTTTAACCTGGGAATGGGAGATGACTATATTTATTCCTATCGCGGAGAGTTCATTGGGGCTAATCTCGGGGATATCCTGCAACCGACAAAAACTCAGGAATTTAAATTTCACATCAATAAAGTAGCAGATATCTTCCCAGAATACTACTTACTGAAAGTCAGAAATTTTAAGGATTTAGCGAAAAACCCCTTAGATGAATGGATTTATTTTCTGAAAAACAGCGACATCAAAGCGGAATTTTCTGCCAAAGGAATAGCCGAAGCCAAGGAGGCGCTACGAGTTAATAATTTATCAGAACAAGAACGAGTAGCTTATGAGCGTTATATCAACAACAAGCGTGACGAAGCCAGTATCCTGAGTACCCAAGAGCTTGAGACCAAATGGCAAGTGGAACAGGCAGAAATTCGAGGGATGGAAAAAGGGATGCAACAAGGAAAACAAGAAGAAAAAATAGCGATCGCCCGTTCCTGCCGGGAACAAGGTTTAGATGTGGAGACTATTATGAAAATTACCCAACTTTCTCGGGAAGAGATTGAATCAATTAAGAATTAAGAATTAAGAATTAAGAATTGAGAATTGAGAATTGAGAATTAAGAATTGAGAATTTGTAATTCTACATTTTGCCTTCTACATTCTACATTCTACATTCTACATTCTACATTCTACATTCATTCTTCCAGCAAGTGATCACAAAACGCCTTCAGTTCCGGATTGACAGAACTATCCCTGAAATTACTACGTAAGTAAGCACAACCCCTAGCTAAGAGTCCATCTAGGGTGTCCAGCCGCCACAGCTTGATGGTATCCCCGTCTACAGTAGCGAGTTGCGTCCCATCTGGGTGGAAAACCAGTCGAGTCCCCTCGAATTGGGCAATTTGGCGACCTGCTAAATCCCACAGGCGCACGGTATGGTCACCTCCAGCGCTAGCCAGCAATTGACCATCCGGGCTAAATTCCACCTGGTAAACTCTACCCTGATGCCCTATAAATTGTTGGACTTGGCCAGTTTTGAGATTCCACAACCTCACGATTCCGTAATCTCCAGCGCTAGCAAGCAGCTCACCATCAGGGCTAAATTCCACCTGGTAAACTTTACCGTGATGCCCTTTAAATTGTTGGACTTGGCCAGTTTTGAGATTCCACAACCTCACGATTCCGTAATCTCCAGCGCTAGCGAGCAACTGACAATCAGGGCTAAATTCCACCTGGTAAACTCTACCCTGATGCCCCTCCAATTCATGGATTTGGCCAGTGTCGAGATCCCATAACCTGACAATTCCGTCAACTCCAGCGCTAGCCAACAGCTGACCATCCCAGCTAAATTGCACCTGGGTAACCTGACTCCGATATCCCTTCAGATGGTTAACTTGCCCAGTGTTGAGATTCCAAATCCTTACGATTCCGTCAACTCCAGCGCTAGCAAGTAGCTGACCATCCCAGCTAAATTCCAACTGCCTAACCTGAACCCGATCTCTTTGCAATTGGTAGATTTGTCCAGTGTTGAGATTCCACAAATTAATGATTCTGTCAAATCCAGCGCTAGCCAGATACTGACCATCCCAGCTGAATTGCAACTGCTTAACTGAATCCTGATGCCCTATAAATTGTTGGACTTGCCCAGTGTTGAGATTCCACAAACTAATGATTCTGTCAAATCCAGCGCTAGCCAGATACTGACCATCCCGGCTGAATTTTATCTGCTTAACCCTACCCTGATGCTTGGCAAGTTTAGGCTCCTCAATATAGTCAAGAATCCGTTGTAAAGCGAGTATTGGACTAGCAGCGGGATAGTCTTTAAAGGGAGTATGTTTCGTGACCATTGCTTTCAAATCTTTCCCGGTTTCCATAGCTGCTAGTAAGGCATAAAACGGGCTATAAATAAAATTATTAAGATGTGTAAATCCTGCTAGCTCTAGTTTTAGTCCTACTCGTTTATGTTCCAGCAAAATTTGTTTTTCTTTATCAATTTTTGCAAGTTTTTGTTTTTTATGATTATCATATATTTTCTGAATCGGATCTACTAAATAATCATGAATTAACTGATATAATTTTTCTGTTTCTAATGGAATCTTAAACACTAACCCCGAACCCACTAAAATATCCAAAATTATCCTAATTTTCTCTAGTTTTAAGGTTAAAATATTAGCTAATTCAGTCTCTGTTTTTAAGGGTCTCAGTTGCTTGTTATCGGTCAATATAAACAACAATTGCCAGGTAGTTTCTTGGCTTGGCTGTCCACAATCCCTAACGACAGCCTCCAGATAACGCTCTACTAGTTTTTCCTTATCGCCCCTTTGCTGATACTGCTCTAAGGTGACAATTCCCTCGGTTTCTAATTGTGCTCCCACCACTTGCAATTCAATCGGACGAACTTCTCCTGTTTCTGCTGCTAAATCTTTTACCAATTGCTCAATTAACTCTGGTTCTAAGGAAAACTTAGCTTGCTCCGTTAAGCGTTTAATAACTCTTTTTGCCTGGTATTGAGTAAAATTACCTAAGTAATATAGAACATCCTTGCTGAGAATATCATTATTGACGACATCTAAACTAATCAGGCGATTATTACACTCTAATAAATAATAGATATAATCTTCTCGCAAGGCCAGAATTATATTGACAGCTTCAAGAGTTAGACAGTCCTTTAAGAATTGATAAAAAACTCGCCGTTGCTCTGGCTTAGGATACTGAAATAAAAATTCTTCAAACTGGTCGAAAATTAGAACAGTCAGTCGATTATTATGACTATTGTGTCCCAGCTGGTGGAGAATTTTGTCCAGAATTTTTTTCCCCTCTCCCCCCTGATCTGTTCCAATTATTGTTTTAGCCAAGCTATCTTGCCACCGTTTATAAACCGTCAGCAACACTGGCTCCACATCCCGAGCGGCAATAATCTCTTGCTGTAATCTCGGAATTAAACCAGACTGAAGTAGAAAACTTTTACCCACGCCGGAGGATCCATAAATTACCGTTAGTTTGTGGTCTTTGCGACCAATACGCTCAACTAAGTCATTGATCGCTTGTTCTCGACCAGAGGCAGCAATGCGATCAGCCACTTGAGTATTTCTGATTCGTTCCTTGAGGGATAATTGACCAACGCCCACAAATGCCCGAAACCGGAAATGATACTCGATTGATTGCTGGTATGCCTTAACTGAGAAGGCTTTTTGATACTGCCCTTGGTCAAAGTATAGCTGTCGCAATTCTTTGAGAATTTGAATATATAGGTCGGGATTCAAGTTAGGATTGGTTTGCTCTTTGGCTTGCTGTAGATACCCAATCCCCTCCTGGGGTAGACCAAGATGCTTGTAGGCTTTCGCTAAGGATAAGCAATACCAACCTTGATGCAGTTCCCACGCCCAGTCCAACTGCTCCCGAGTCAGGTCACCAGGGAGGTCAACATAATTCTTGGCATCGGTAAGGATTTTCAGTGCTTTAGTGGCCAACTCCTTGACTCGATGCCATTGGGAGCGAGCCATAGCGACTTCTGCCGCTAGAAAGCCGTAATAATGGGCAAGCCAGACCGGATTGGGATATGTCAGATGAAGGGTTAAGGCTTTTTTCGCGAACTGCTCCAACTCATCCCATTGCCCTAGTCTTTGTAGAATTTCCCCCAAGGGATTGATAAACTTAGCCACTAAGTCGGGACGCTTAGCTTGCTCAAAGCAGTCATGCGATCGCAAAAAATAGTCTCTAGCCCTTAGGCAATGTTCCTTACCCTGATTCCGGTCTTGATCAGCATAGGTACGCCACCATTGCCCCATATGAAACAGAACACATCCGTATCGGATTAGATGTTCGGGGTCGGAAGAAGGGTAAACTCCCAGGAGATCTTCCCATAGCTTTAAACTTCGTTGATAATGCTTCTTAGACTGCTTGAGATCATCGGGAAGTCCTCGACCTAGGATAAATTCCACACTGGCTTCTAAGTCTAGCGCTAATTCTACCTGCCGATGTTGCAAATCTTGCCAAGCCCAGCGTAAGTCAGCCAGCTGCTGGTGACTAAGATTCTGTCCATGGTCAAGACCCCCAGCGGCTCCAGCAGCTAAGACTTGAGTAAACCCAATATCAGTAACCTGTTTGATAAATTTGATTATTTTAGCGGTAGAGATTTGAAAGTCCAGAGTTAAACCGGTTCCCCAACTGGCCAAATCCCTGGCAGAGCGCAGGAATTGGGAATAGACTCGGTCATCTACCCAAAATAGGACGGGGACATGGAACTGTTTGCGAAACTCTTCCCGGACTCGATTCGCTAATTTGAGCAGTTGCTCAAGGTCTCTGACCACCTCAAAGCCATACACCATAATGCCTTGGGGCGGTTCTTGTCCCAGTTGGGATTGAATCTTGCTGTATATAGTCCTGTAGAGCTGGGTGACCTCGGGAGTTAGCCCAATCGGGAGAATCTCTACCGAACAAACCTCTGCCAGCTGTTGAATCAACTGGTCTCGCCACTGGGTATAATTACAATGGGCAAAGATTAAGGAAAATTCCTGTTCACTGGCTCCCATTTCCATTGCCCAAGCCAGCTGCTTCAATAGCTGTTGTTGATTAGCTTGTTGGTGATGATCCTGTGACTGACTATTAGTCATGGAGTTATGATAATGGGTGCAATGGTGTTTCCAAATTCAAGGTTTGACTATGAGGTGGTGCGTTACGGGGCGGGCTATCCCAACACTGGCTACGAGGTTGAAAATTAGGGCGAGCCCTTCCCTAACGCACCCTACGCCTACTCCCTATTCCCTGTTCCCGATTCCCGATTCCCTGTTCCCTCCCCTACAACTTGCCAGTTTCTACCAGAATCGGATTCACTGTAAACCAAGACCCTTGAGTGTCATAGTATTCATACACAAATAGACTACGCACCAGCACTCGATAATGGTCCTCACCACTTACTTCTTGGTTCTGATGCACCTGACGCAATAATTCCCACTCTTCTTCCTCAATCGCGAATCGGATGTTATTACAGCGACTACGAATAACGTGATCTAACCCTGCCCGGGATAGGGGTAACTTGCTCTCCAGGATAATCCAATCCCGAAGCATTGCCAGTAACTCCCGCACATGACCACCACTGATAGCACAGAGTTTGTCAAGGGTTTCTGGTGCATCAAACACTTCCGCAATCCCCTGCAACCGTTGCGCTGGTGCTAGCTTAGGGAAAGCTCTAGCCATTACCATCGCTCTGAGCCCAGCCATTCCTTCCTCACACTGCTTACCATTCCGTTGCGTTACTGGCACCATGGGCAACACCTTCGGCTTAACCCCCCCGAAACGATTGGTAAGCCGATTGATATCATGACAAAATCGTAGCCCTAGGGGCATGGTATAAATTACATGACAGTTGAGTTGGCGCAACTGTTCTCCCCGGTCTACAAATAAATATTCCGGTTGTGGTCTCCCCCAAGGCTTGGGCACAATTTCGACCCGGTCAAGGTTATCCACGATTACTACTAGTCCCCGTTTTCCCTGGTGTTGGAGTTGAGCGATCGCAGGCTCAATCAACTCGGTATTAATTACATCAATAATGGTTTTGGTACGAGGTTCGATATAATCCCGCAACCGATTACGCAAGGTTGGGCTATTTTTAGCTCTCGTGGTAATTTTGGCAATCCCTGCCGATAAAGAATACTCTCCCTGTTTTTCCTTGACCCCAAACTCACCAACCTTGGGAATCTTAACCTCAACCCCAGTCACATCGGAACCCAACAATGTGGTAATTTCCTCTAGGAAAGCTTTAAAGCCTTTTAGTTGTAAGTTAACCTGGCTAGCTTCCAAACTTTCACTGACCTGGCGAGCAATAACCAATAAAATATCCCCCACATCCACATCATTCATCTCCAAGTCTTGATCCGACTCGAAGTAAACCACATGAAAGTTTTCTGCTAGCAACTCAGCCTTGAGTCGAGATAATTCCGTAGATTTCCCACAACCAATATGTCCGGTAAATAATTGACAGGTGGGCTGGTCTTCCGAGAATAGAGTAATTTGCGCTTTCAGTTGCTCAATCAGTGCTCCCCCCCGGACAGAAGAAAAATCGATATAGAGCTTCTGGTCTTCTGCCTGGGTGATATCAAGGGTTTTGCTTGGGTTAGTGGCTTTGTAAAACTGGGTGAAATTTAGAGTCATCCGGTGTAGGGTGTGGGGTGTGGGGTGTGGGGTGTCAGATCATCAAGGGTTCAAGACTGTATATGTATCATAAGTAATGCTGCGAGTTCTAATTCGTTTTTGGGTACACTAATAGGTAATTTTTGTCTATAGTAATCCATTGCACTAAGGGTAGGCTAATTTAAGCAAGTGCGATCGCATCAGCCTCTGAACCTGGTGATTGAGCCTCTGAATCTCGTGAACGAGTCTCTGAATCTCGTGAACGAGTCTCTGAACCTAATCAGCCACTTGTGTAAAGTAATA
>NZ_JAAHFV010000223.1:0-10972 GCF_010672755.1 Moorena sp. SIO1F2 | reverse complement strand
TTACTCCCTACTCCCTACTCCCTACTCCCTACTCCCTACTCCCTACTCCCTACTCCCTACTCCCTACTCCCTACTCCCTACTCATTTCTTGGTTAACACAAACACACTCCCCTGATTCCCCCGTCCAATGCGCAGGTCATCGTCAAGATAGGTGATCTCTAACCAACCCTGTTGGTTGTCCCTATTGATGGGAAAGTCAATAGCTGGGAACTTTTTGCCAGCTTCGATTTGCTCAATGAAATCATTGGCAGAGCTATAGCTCAGGAAGCTTTGTAGGCCAATGATAGACCTCTCGAACCTAACATTAACCCGGCATTGAGATACTGGCTCGAAACTAGCACAAACACTGACAACACCTTCGAGATAGGGAATACCAGATAATTCAGCTATGTTGTAAATTTTAGTATCTGAGGTACGAACACATTGGTAGATTTGACCCAGTTGTACCAAGGGAAATCCGTCAAGATTCAAAAGTTCTTGACTCGTAGTATATAGCAGACGCCAGTTACCATCTAGCAAGTCTTGCGCCTCAAGGGGTCGAGGGGTGGGGTTTCTCCCTTCCAGTTGGGTAACTGCTGCGAGTATTGCTGTTTTATCGGTTTTGCTTGCTAAGAGACCACGATTCTTTCCTGCGATCGCTTCTAAGAGTTCCGCCTTGCCAATCATAGGATTTCCTCTAGCTGACTGCTAGACTCAAAGTTAAAGGTTTTCACCTCGTCCATATTAGCTGAAGAAGCCTATGTACAATCCTGCTCTACGTGAACTACATCGTGATCAACTCGCTGAGGTCATTCCCCTTAAGCAAGAAACTTCCCTTTTAGATTGGTTAGAGTCTAATAATCGCCTGATCCCACGGGAGATTTTAGAGGAAGAAAATCCCCTAGGTGATGACGTAGAAATCTCTGAACTGATGGGGGTAGAGGACAATAACTACGAGGAGGAGGAAGAAAGTTTGAATTAACACTAACTAGTTTGACCAAATAGTCTAGTTTTCCCAAATAGTTTTAGCCGAATTGGAACCGAATGGCAATCAGAAATGATTCACAATGTAACCGTTGCTGAATCATTTCTGAAATTATTTTTCATAAACTAAATTATAGCAAAAAACAACAAGGTTTTGAGCAACTAATTAATTCATTAGCCATGAATTTACTGAGCCGATGTTCACTATTCTTGGTCACTCTACTTCAATGGCATCTATCCTTTCATTGATGTCTCTAGTGGTCCAAGCCTACTGCTGAGTTCGATTCCACCTGGGGAAAAGGGTTTCTCAGTCCCGAACAATTTCTCAAAATTGTCTACACTGACCTGAATTCCAAAAGTAATAAGTTTTGAGTCATGCTGTATGAGTAATTCACCCTTAGATCGCTATCATGAGTCGGGGAGACTACTGGTTAGAACGTAATGAGAACTACTTAGCCAAGGCACTGGATTGGCTGCGTCTGCGTTTACAACAGCTGGCTGGAAAAGAAGTCATAGATACAGACATAGAGCAGGCTTATGGTGCAATGGAAACCGTTGCAGCCATAGAGCCATACCCGGCCTTGGTGTATTTAAGTCAGCGGTTTGGACTATCCCCTTTTGAACAAGGGGTGTTGCTGTTGTGTGCGGGGATGGAACTGGATACCCGCATTGCTGGTTTATGTGCTTTGGCTCAAAACGATGGACAACGTCCCTATCCCACCTTTGCTTTAGCGCTTTCCCTGTTTGACCAACCGGCTTGGCATGTAGTTTCACCGGAACGTCCCCTGCGTTATTGGCGATTGATTGAAATTAACCAGGTAGGATATCAACCTTTAATTACTAGTGCCATACAAGCTGATGAGCGAATTGTCAATTACCTCAAAGGCTTAAATTACTTAGATGACCGACTGGGAACCTTAGTAATGAGGGTGGAACGCCCCACAGGTAACCTACCTCCTTCTCAGGAAACTATTGTTAAAAAAATTATCAACAACCTCAAACAAGCAAGCTCTGCACCCCATTTACCCATCATTCAGTTGTTGGGTACAGATAGTCCTAGTAAGGAGCTAATTGCTGGTCATACTGCTGCCGCTCTTGGTTTGCAACTGTATCGCTTACCATCGGGGTTACTACCGACCCCAGCCGCAGAATTGGAAACTTTCTTGCGATTGTGGGAGAGGGAAAGTATTTTGATGCCAGTGGTGCTTTACCTCGATGCCCAGGAACAGGAAAAATCCGCAACTACTGGTTCCGCTTCACCACTCCACCGATTTTTATCACGGTACCACAGTTTGTTGTTTCTCGATACCCAGGAAGCGCGATCGCATTTAAGTAGAGCCAGTGTTACCCTTGATATTACCAAACCCACCGCCCCAGAACAACAAGCAGCTTGGAGCAACTGTCTTGGTGATGCTGGCTTAACAGAAAGTCCCTCCCTTTTAGCCAGTCAGTTTAATCTTAACCTATCAACTATTGAGCAGAATGCCCGGTTAGCACTGGATGAAAAGGTAACAGATAGGGTCGAATTCCATACTCGTCTTTGGCATGCTTGTTTACTTAGCACTCGTCCGCAATTGGATAACTTGGCGACTCGCATCGATGCCAAAGCCACTTGGGATGATCTAGTTTTACCAAAAGAAGAAATGGGCTTGCTCCATCAAATTGCTGACCAAGTTAACCAACGTCGTAAAGTCTATGAAAATTGGGGATTTCAACGACGGATGAATCGGGGAATGGGTATCAGTGCCTTGTTTGCTGGGGAAAGTGGGACCGGAAAGACGATGGCAGCGGAAGTGATTGCTAATAATTTACAACTAAATCTTTACCGCATTGACCTGTCAGCAGTGGTAAGTAAATATATCGGCGAAACAGAGAAAAATCTGCGACGTTTATTTGATGCTGCAGAAGATGGTGGGGCAATTTTATTTTTCGATGAAGCAGATGCTCTATTTGGTAAACGTAGTGAAGTAAAAGACAGTCATGACCGCTATGCTAATATAGAGATTAATTATCTATTACAGCGGATAGAATCTTATCGGGGATTAGCAATTTTGGCAACCAATATGAAGAGTGCTCTAGATCAAGCATTTCTACGGCGACTGCGGTTTATCATTGAGTTTCCCTTCCCTGGTAGGTTGCAACGTAAGCTGATGTGGCAGAAAGTTTTTCCAGAGGAAACACCTTTAGAAGAATTAGATTATAACCGTTTGGGGCGATTTAATCTTACCGGTGGTAGTATTAATAATATTGCTCTCAATGCAGCTTTTTTAGCAGCCCAGGCAGGTACCCCCGTAACCATGGAATTGGTATTGGCAGCCACACGGACGGAGTTTCGCAAGTTAAACATACCAATTTATCCAGAGGATTTTAGGTTATAGGCCGCAAGTGTTGAATCGGGAATCGGGAATCGGGAATCGGGAATCGGGAATCGGGAATCGGAACCCACCCCTAACCCCTCCCAGGAGGGGTTAGGGAATCGGGAATCGGGAATCGGGAATCGGGAATCGTTCCTGTAGGGTTGGCAGTTTCTGTAGGGTGGGCAGTGCATGAGTGCGATCGCTCCCACTCCGCCGCCTTTCGGTTGAAGCAGGGTCAAGCAGTTATCTCAGATACTGCTCAAGTGCCTCTGTCACTAGGTGGTTCAAGTTTATCCCTCGTTCAATAGCTGCGTATGCAGCACGTCGATGAAGGTCGGTTCCAGGTCTGATGTTAAAGCTTCCCTTGAAAGGCTTTTCCGGTTCTATCCCTTTGAGTTTACAAAGCTCTAGGTAGTCATCCACTGCTTCGTAAAAACTGGCCCGAAGAGATTTAACATCCTGACCTTCATAACTGATCAGGCTACGAATATACTCTACTTTCCCGTAGAAAATCTCATCCTCATCATTATAATTGACCGAGCCAAGGTATTCCTTGTATTTCATAAAGTTATTCATAACAATCCTTCGTGCCTAAGAATATCGATCGTTTGCTCAATCTGATACATCTTGAGTGTGTTGTGAGGATGAGGCTTGTGCAGAGCGATCGCCACGCCATCAGAGTTAATGAATCGTCGCCTTGAACCGCCTGTTTTTCCAGCTTTGACCTCCTCAAAGCCGAGTCCGGACAAAAGCTTGGTCAATTCATCCCAAGTAAAACCCTTCGGCTTACTTAGAAAACGTTTTATCAGCTTTTCTTGTCGAGTCATCTTGACACCCCATCTAGTGATTAATTATAAAAGGCATTACCCGAACATGCAACTAAATTTAGTTACAGTTAACCGCCGCACTAGATTGGGAACATAATTGAACGTGAGATCAATCAGTCGGGCAAAGTCTTCAGGAATAGCAAATCGTTCCTGTAGGGTGGGCAGTGCTTGAAACAGATACATTTGCTGGCAAAGGGCGAAGGTAAGCACTGCCCACCGGAAGATTAATCACTAGAGTAAAATCTAATCCCAAAACCCCAAATCCCTTCCCCTTGACCGAGACAACTAGTGCGAAGTTTAATGTAACTAAGAGTATCAAACCGGAAAACATGGGTATAAAAAATGCCCAATCTATGGACGGAGGACTGGTAAATGAAGCGTCAGGGATTAACTAAACATCAGCAACAGTCCCAGAGTGCATCCCATCCCAGTAGTGGTTGGTTACAGCGAGCGGCAGTGCGTTCGGTGCCAGAAAAACAGGTAAACTCCGACCTTGATAGGGCGTCTGGTTTGAATCGTAGCTTTGTAAATGTGCCTGTGGGTGGGAATGGATTACCGGTAGTGCAGCCGAAGTTAACCATTGGTGCAGTTGGGGATAAGTATGAGCAGCAAGCGGACAGGGTAGCCCGTCAGGTGGTGAGTCAGATTAATGCCCCTGGTGCTGGGGTTAGCAGTCAAGGAGAGACTGTTCAGTCGGGGGAAGGGAAAGAAATCCAGACAAAGCAAGAGAATCAGAGGCTACAGAGAGACGAAGAGACGGTAGTTGACTTGCAGTTGAAGCCTTTGGTGCTCCGTCGGAAAGCCATTGGAGGTGGCGCAGCATCACCTGAGTTGGAATCAGCCCTATCCCGTGCCCGGGGTGGTGGCCAAGCTTTGGATGCGGGTCTACAACGGTCGATGGGGCAAGCGATGGGGGCGGATTTTAGCCGAGTGAAAATCCACACAGACCGTCAGTCGGACACACTGAATCGCTCCCTCCAAGCCAGAGCATTTACCACGGGAAATCACATCTTTTTCAAGAGAGGGGAGTATAATCCATCACATAAAGGTGGACAGGAATTGATTGCCCATGAATTAACTCATGTAGTCCAACAAGGAGGCTCGACGGCGAGTATTAGCGAAGGGCAAACAATCCAGCGGACGGTGGTCACCCTACCGGTGCATGACGACGAAGTGAACGCAGGCCGACGTATCTATGGTCCAAATGACAACTATCATCAAGATGTGAATCTAGACTGGTGGGTGGATATAGAGACAGCGGACTATCCCCACATGTTAGGAACGGGCATAACGACGTACACACAGGACATAACAGCAAACAGAGGAAGAGACCTAGGAGCGGGGTATGCCGCCCACCAAGGCGATGGTAGTGCTCGTGTCTTTGGACCAGACCCGGATTTCGGTGCGAGTATCGGGTGGCACTATGGCAATAAAATGTTTACGTTCAGTGCGATCAGAGGCGGGATATTAGCGTTGAACAGAGCGCAGTTCCTGGGGAATCGAATGAGAGAGACATCTCCGCAGCATATATCATCCCATGATCCAAACCAGCAATTACAGGGGGCGCACGCTCATGTCTACAATGCTAATCAGGCTCAATTGGAACGGTACTTAAGGCAAGTAATCAACCGTTGCGCGCAAGACCGCGCATGTATTCCACCACATATGGCGGCAAATAAAGCCCAGGAGATAAGAAATTATTTCGGAGTATAGCAAGTCAACAACAGGGCGTACGCTGATCTTGTCGGGTGCGTTAAGTGCGATCGCTCTTGGAACTACTGTCAGTGCGATCGCCTGATCTGGTAGGGTGGGCAAATGGGCATCAGAGCTGATCAAATTATCAAATTCTCAAAATTTGCCCACCCTACCCCTACTGGCACTCGGTACATTCATCCCAAAAATTTACCCAATTATGAGCGTACAAACCAATGTAAAAACTGGACGGTGCGCGCACCGCTATGTCTTCGCTCTTTTCCCTTGGCTTATTTCACAGGACCGATGTACTTTTGTATTCCTTAATCTAGATTAACTTTTTTTGTTGCTAATATCTGCTGCTTCATTAAACGTATAATTATCCCAAACATTTGTCCCATCAGCTCCAGGTTTTTGAAAGACATAGGGGCGGTTAGGCATCGATTTAAAATAGTCTTTATCAAACCACCAATAACCTTTTTGTTTAGGTTGTTGAATTTGGATAGAACCAGTATTTTCATCAACTACAATTAAGTGTCCACTGAGTCCATAAATTACTTTTCCGGGAAAAATATTACGACGAGAAACTGTATGATATGGCGGTTTCATAATCCCACGATAAAATTGATCCCGTTCCTGAGGGGGAATACCTGCCATTGCGTCTTTTAATGCTCTTTCTGTGGAATCTGTTCGATATAACTCAGCTAATTTCATCGGATCAGTTTCCGCTTCATGATGATTCCTTTTTTGATTTTATAAGACAATATCCCAAGGCACAAATATGGTTTCTATTTCACAAATATGGTTTTGTAATTGTTTGATAATTTCTGCTTCATTATTGACAGGGGTATCATTGAGCAGCTTTAACATTATCAAAAAAATTCGCTCTCCTTTATTAAGGTTTTCACTGTTGTTAATTTTATCAAAAATTTTCTGTATTCTTTCTTTGCTAGCCGAAGGAATATTTTTTTGTAACCCATCCCAATCAACATTACTATCCAAGGAAAGATAACGTTCTTCCAGCATAGTTGCTGTTTTCATCCAAATATCATATCGGGGATCGACAAACTTATTTAAATTCATTAGCTTAAGAAAACTCTAGTAAATGTAACAGGGAGTAGGGATTAGGGAGTAGGGAGTAGGGAACAAAAATTATCACAATTCATTTAGTATCCCTATTTTATTTTGGTTTTCGTCAAAAATATGCAGGATGATACCTAAATGATGCCAAATCCAAATCATTAGGGATAGTGCTCTATAGTTTAAAGGTGCAATAGTTCGAGCGTCAAGCCAGAAAAGGCTCCATAATTATCATAGTTAACGCTAAGTTGTTGCAGTTGGGAATCTGTCACTAGCCAATTTGCCGCAATGGTAAAGGAAGTGCCAATACTGACTTGAGTAGGACAACTCAGAGAAATACCATCAGGGAAAAAGAACATTTTGTTTCCTGCCAAGGGCCAGTTTAGTTGAGTTGCTATTGGGTCAGAAACCTTTAAATCTGGGGTCATGGTAACAGAAGTTCCTTGCCAGTTACCACTCAGATTTCTCTCAGGTAAGAGATTGATTTCCTTTGACCAATAGTTACTGGGGAAGTCTGCTGCATCTTCACGGATACTCACTATCCGCATCAAACTGCCATTAGTATCATAAAGAATTGGCACACTATGTCTTATATCTTCATGTTTGAAGAACAATTCAGCCGGTTGAAAGATCGAACCAGGTTCTAACTGTTTAGCTGACCATGTAGCTGCACCTTGTTCAAAGAAAAATGATCTCATTGACGGAAATGCTGGGTGAACCATTCCATCAGGTAACACCTTATCCTGTTTCTTAGACTGCCATTTTTTTTCTTCTATCCTACCGTCAGCGTATATATAACGATTAGTGTGATAAAGTTCTGTTTGTTCTGGATTGCTGCGGAAGCTTCTTAGACTTTGAAATGATTCTATTATCTCTCCTTCAGGAGAATACCTTGTCCAAATACCATGCCACTCCCGCAAATGGTTTTCCGTGAAGTTTTTCCAGTTTTGCTCTTTTAATTCCATATAATTAGTCACCGGATCATGAGTTTTTTTCGGATTGTGTGTTTTTGTGTTAAAATTTTGTTATCCCTAATCCCGAAGTTTGCTATCTATCAGTAATCAAGCGATCGCTTTTTTTGATCCTGATCCTGATTGTGCCCATTGTTGTTATTAAATCTAATTATAATCCAGTTTATGCGATCGCAAAAAAAATTGCAATAAATAGTTGAAGATGTTATCTCATGAAATTCATTAGGGAAAAGTGAGAGAATTTCCTGGTTATAGTGACGGATTCCCCTTTTTAAAAGACCGGGATTCACTAACGAATCCGTGATTATAAGAGATTCTATATCATAGGCATACCTTTCTGGGAGACTAACAGTCACTCCATTCGAGAAGCTGACTATAATATTTTCCTGGGCTAATTCATCTATAGGCTTCCACTGACAATCACTGGTAGTTGCGATAATTAAGTCTGGGGTTATAGTGGAAATCATACTCCCCTTCCAATTGTCAGAAGAAGTATAGTCTATCTCTTTAGGCTCTCCTCGAAAGAAGTCTAGTGTCTCCCAGATAGAGGTAACATGATGTAATGAGCCATCTTCGAGATACTTACAGCCGCCACTCACTCCTAACCTTTCGTGCTTGAGGCATGTCTCAAAATAATATAACTGGCCCCGCTCAATCTTAGGTGTGTATCCCCAAGTCCAGCTATAGTCTAAGAAGGGAGTTGTTAGCTTGCCTTTTTTGTAAGGACCAAATGTTCTAGACTCACTCCTACCATCTTCATATCGATAGCGATGCAGCGCCGCCAAAGGGGGTTTCCACGGGGCAAACAGCGGTGCGGACGCAGGTTCCGCACACAGACCCATGCGCCATGAGCGACTGCATCAAGACAACGTTCTACTAACTCCCCATTCCCTGCCAGCCGAGTCCATATGCCATTCCAATCACCAATAGCCTGAATTTCTAAGAATTTTTCCCAGTTCTGAGTTAAGAAATCACTCATCTAGAACCTCCTGTGTTCCATTGCCAAAAACCTGAGGATTGCATCCACAAGCATAAGCAAGAGTTCCACCCAGCGCAAATCCGTTGCGCACTCCACTCTGTTTCACCAAAATGCTCCAAGACCGATTCCGGTAATAATCCTCGTGCCCCTTGGGCGATAAACTGCTTTGCGGTTTCAAATTTAGGCAGGGAGCACGGAGCAGGGAGTCGGAAAGCGCACGCCCTGGGAGTCGGGAATCGGGCAGAAGTAGTTTTCGATTCTTGTTTATGCAAGCCTTTTGCCTGACAAGTGCCCAGAAGTATATGTTTATCGTAATTCCTGCTCTGTGTCTTGATGAAGTTGTTTAACAAAAATGGTATAGAGATATCAGTTATTTTGGGTAACGTTTATTACTCAATTCAACACTTGTGGTCTAAGCTCTTTGGAATGCTAAATAATGCTAAATATTTAAACAATCTTCAGAGGCTAGCATTCCCAAAGGGGGGATAAAGAGATCAGAATGGAGTTGAACGTCATAAGGGAGGCCATGGTCTTCATTATCTGGCAAGATTGCAGTACGATTTACCAGACTTAAACGGGTATTAACAGTATGGTAATCTTCTGGGGTGAATTTATATAGCGGTTTGCCATATTTAATCAGAAACCAAGCCATCAGACTCAATTGACGGTACATCGTCGCATCATAGCAACGCCCACTTTGCCCCAGACTCCCCCCGTCTCTTTTTGTTTGTGGGTTAACTACTTGGGCAACTTTATAGTTACCTTGCTGGGAAAGGGCAACCCAATCTGCCGCAAAAAGCTGCCACACCGTTTCCATCCCATAAGCGATCGCAAAAGGAATATGCTCGACTAGCATATCCCATCTCAACATTGTTTCACCAGTTAGAGACCAGACGAGCCGATCAAAATGTTTAGCATAGTGGCAACCAAGTTCGTTTTCATGTCGCCAGGGATCGCGCATCACAAAAAGATAGTGATTATCCCTGAGTGTATTGTTTTGTGCCGTGAGCAGAAATAGACGCTCTTGATCTGGAAAAATAGCTTGGGCATATCCCAAATAGTGAAGTGGTCGATATTGGGTAGCGTTGATATCAACATCAAGAACAAATAGATCTTTGAGTGTCTGCCATTGCTGAACATATTTCAAGTAAGCAAAAGCTATCGCAAAGGCTCTTCCTTTGCCTTTATGTTTGGCAAGATCGACTGCAAAGCGCGAGTGAATGCGCTCTAGGTTAAATAAATCAAGCATAGCTGCTTCGTTGAGAATCACGCAGCCTTTTTCCTTCAGCCCCAAGTGATCCACGACAGCTTGCGCTCGCGGTGAATGTATCACGACAATTCTCTCTAATGCAATCCCCCAGTTTAGGCAATAGTTCAAAGTTTCGGAAAAAGTATCCTGTTCCCGCTTAGAGCCAAGAGGTAAGAGCAAACCTACGGTTGGCGAACGAAAATAGTCCTCTAGCATTTTATGCTTAACCGTAATATCCGCAAGAGTGGGTGTGAAAAAACCACCTAGACAGTCCTGTCGTTTGACAGCAATCACGTTGGGAAAATCATGAACTGTTCTCCTTTGATTAATGTTTTGTGACATACTTGCTTTTTTTGACATAATTTTCATACTTCGAATGGTATTATACAGTGTTAAAGCCCGAAAAAATTTTTTTTGACATAATTTTACATCAACCCTTTACTAGTCTTTTATCACCTAGTTTTACAAACTGTAACTCAATCCCTTAAGCTACAAATAATTTAACCACCAATACTTATGCTGACTTTTGAAATTAGCAAACCAATGACATATACAATCAAAAATTATAATTAGCCATATCATAATCAATGGCTTAAGAAATGGATACCAAATCCTTAGTTATGGGTTGGGCTTTTGTGTTAGGATTAGAATCATATAAAGTCATGGTTTTCCAGTTTTTCAGGTGTGCCATAGCATCTTAATAAGCTCAACTATAGCATTTCCCAATAAATCATAAAACCCAATGCTGATTTATAAGAACAGGAAAAAATTATCGGTTCTCTTTCCTAGTTTTATCTATTGTCTATTCCCTATTGCCTATTCCCTATTGCCTAAAATCCACAACTTATCTACCA
>NZ_JAAHFV010000222.1:0-11025 GCF_010672755.1 Moorena sp. SIO1F2 | reverse complement strand
ATAAGTTACAGTGTATCCTTCGCAAATTAACTTCGATGCATCTGTCTGAAAAACGAAAGGACTACCTGCTGTAAAAATTTTAGAAATATGATACCTTTTATCTACCACATTATCAGCGGATATAGCTGATAAAAAAGATGGACAGTTTTACTTTTAAAACTATCTCGCGCTTTGCTCGACAACCAAATGGTTTACTGCAACATGATAGCTAATATTTAAATTTACTTTATCAAATATTAAGTATATTTTGTTTAAACCAAACGTATAATAATTATTCAGTAATGATAAATCAATTTTATTAAGGTAAGGACCATTGCCAATAATAAAACAGTCCTCTTTTTTATGAAGATTTTTAAATTATAAAAGGCGCTTATAATCATTAAAAGACCATTGACTGTACACTGGATATGAGTAATTATTAAGATACTCAACAATTGAATCTATTGCTACTCGTAATTGTTTTTGAAGCATAATCAATTCAGCCGTAAAAGGGTTAATTAGCTGGTTAACTAGTTTGGGCTTTAGATATGCGAATAAATCTTTATTGTTAACCTATATAGGATCGTGTAAACGTCCTCCAATGCCACCATCAACGCTTAAAGTTGCACCGGTTATGAAACTTGCTTCAGGCAAAGATAGAAACAATGCCACTTTTGCTACTTCTGCTGGTTCTGCAATCCGCCCTAAAGGATGCATTTGAGACAAATTCTCAAACTCTTCCTTCTTCCCTTCAAACCCAGCCATTAACATTGGTGTCGCTACTGCTGCTGGACAAATCGCGTTTACCCGGACTCTTTCCCTAAGATCCACTGCCATACTTTTGGTTAAACCCACCAAAGCTGCCTTACTGGTTGCATAACACACAAACCCAGGCTTGGTAAGGCTGGCGTGAATACTGGCAATATTTACTACTGAGCCGACCGCTTGTTCCAACTCTGGCAGCAATGCCTGAGTTAACACAAAAGGAGCTACCAAATTAACATCTAGTGTCTGATGCCAATCTTCTACTGTGAGTTGGTTTGTGGGCTTTAGGATTTGCACTGCTGCATTGTTAATTAAGGTAGTCAAACCCAGCCCACGCAAGTGCGATCGCACTTGCTCAACAATTTCTGAACAATAAGCTGCATCACTGCACATTTTCTGCAAATTGCCGACAATCATAACATCGCAGGATGCAGCCGCTGAAACTACATCAAGACCAATCACAAAGTGATTAGCTTCTTTAAAAACCTGGCACAAAGCTTGCCCAATGCCACCCGCAGCTCCAGTAATTAAAGCACTTTTCACGATCTCAATTCCTAGGCACATCCAAGAAAATCAAATAGCAAATGCATTGCCTGATAACTAGCACGACGCACAGCATCCACCGTATTAGAAGCATTATGGGAGCCAAAAATACACTGTTCAAAAGGCCGTAGCGCAGAGGCTTCCGGTAATGGTTCCATTTCAAAAACATCTAAGGCTGCCGAATGCACCTGTCGTGAAGACAATGCCTCCACCAATGCTGCTTCATCAATCAATGGACCTCGGGCAACATTGATCACCCGCACCCCTCGCTTTGCCTTAGCAAATGTTTCTGAATTCAGTATATGATGATTTTCACTAGTTAACGCACAGGTCAGCACAATCAAGTCGGCTTCTTCCAAGCGTGCGGGCCAAGCAGCAGGTTGTACTGCTTCTAATCCCTCCACTGCTTGGAAATAAGGATCGTAAGCAATTACCCGCATGTCAGCTGCTAACAGCCGCTTCGCCGTATTGCGCCCAATATCCCCAAACCCAACTAAAGCAACCGTCTTATCCCCTAGAGAAATGCCTGCTGGTTTTAGCCATGTTCCTGCTCTAACGGCTCGGTCAATCATGAAAGTCTGTCGTGCTAGGGCAATTACATAGCCCATGGCAATATCGGCTACTTCCGCACCAAACATACGAGGGGTATTTGCTACTAAGATACCATTATCATTCGCTGCTGTAAAGTCCACATTATCAACCCCAACACCCCACTTGACTGCTGCTTTTAGCTTCCCAGATTTCCCGTTCTGAAACACTTCGCGAGTGGCAGGATCATCGCCAATAATCCAACCGTCATACTGAGGAATGAGGGACTTTAGTTCTTCCACGGATAGGGTTTGCACTACTGGAGGACAATCAACTTCAATGGCTTTTGCTGCAAAAAGTGGTTTGAATTCATCCATCAAACCTAACATGGGTGGACAGGTAATTAATACTTTCATTGCTCATGCCGCTTGTACAACAGAAGAAGGGTAGAGATACTGGGCAACTGCTTCAGCCATTTGCCAGTCCACTTGATCGTCAATATCAATCGACTCCAAGGGAGGAGTTTCAAACATCATAGGTTGCTTGCCAATCCTAGCTTGGGTGGCAGCGAAGCTTAAAGGTGTAAAAATGTAGAGATTAGAATTTTCTTCGTACCAGGGTTCCAAGTCCTGAGTTCTAATTAGGTTATTGGGATTGTGGTTAATGGCAGAACCATCTTGACGGTAGAAGCGAGTTTGGAAGCGATTAACTGTAAATAGCGAATCAGCAGTTCCCCTAGCCCTAGCCTCCAGAAACTGCTGAAGTGCCTTGCGAATTGTTGTCCCACTGAGGAGGGGATTTGTAGTGTGGGTCATCAAGTAAATATCGGCAGGTTCATTTGCTATGTCATCTGCCAGAATCCGGTTCATGCTGACGAAATCACCACACAATTCTGGTTTGCGATCGCGAATCTGAACTCGATCTGAATCGACCAATCCGTGTTCTGCCAGAATAGAGCGAGCATCTGTATTTATAATCACTTTTGAGACTTCGTTTAGCTCAATAAGTGCATTTAAAATTAACTTGAATAAAGGGTTACCATTCAATGGCTTAAAATTTTTACCCTTGACTCGCTCGCTGTTAGCTTTCATTGGCAAGAGAGCAATAATTTTCGGTTCAGTATTAAAATAATTCATTAAAAACTAATATCTAAAAATTTTGTAGCAAACTTAGTCAGATAAGTTACGTAAAACTACCCTAGCTGGAGCTCCTTATACTCCCTTGAGCTTAATTGGTAAACATAACAACTCATACTTTCCAGTTGAAATATCCGTTAAATTCAAGCCTTCAATAATAACAACCTCGGATTTTAGCAGAATTTGATGAGTTTCCGGACCATCATAAAAACCTTGGACTGACAAATAATCCACCCCAATTAACCTAATTCCCCGTTCAACTACCCATTCAGCGGCATCTGCTGTGAGCGCCACAAAGTCCGGCTGAAATTCCCGCACTTGCGATCGCCACAGCCGATAGTTTCGCGTGTGCAAAAGCAAACGCTGTATGTTGGCAGGTAGAGTTAACTGCTTTAATACCTCTGCGGTGATTACATCGACATCATCGGGCACAACTACAACGTAAACCTCTCCGATTAGAACATCCAGAGGTAGCTGTTCCACACTTTCCCTGGGATGAAATGCATTGGAGCATCAACGTGAGTCCCCGTATGTACACTAAAATGCAGTGTTGTATCGGTAGCAATATCACCATGTTCTAAATCGAGCGAGGTGACGGTGAAATTCAATTGCTGGGCTACCAGGCCAGGTGGGAAGGTATGGGGATACGGGTACTGAAATGTCAATATACTTGCTCGGAGGATTTTGCAGAGGAGCCATAGTCAATGAGTCGTCGATTGTCATAAGAAAAGGTGTTCTGGTAAGGTGATAGGCTGCGTGGATAATAAAAGGTTTGTCGCAGGCGGTTGCTGACTAGTCCCCTTTGGGCAAAGCCTTGGTAGGTACCCCAGAATTGCATTAAGCGGAATATAGGAATTGAAAGCAAATTTGGCTTGAAAACACCGTCATGGAATGCATGATAGTAGTCACTGACAACATTTGTGGTGAACAGGCGCAAAAAATCCCAAAAATGGAAGTTTTCTTGGGGATAAATCTGTTTAAGAGCAATGGCTTCTCGTTGATAGCGGTTGTAAATGCGTTTGGGGGTTTCCTCATGAACATGAATAATTTCAGCTGCGGGAACGTAAGCAATCCGGTAGCCTAAGGGCATAATCCGTTTTGCCCAGTCCAAATCCTCTAAGCCTGTGAGGGTTTCGTCGTAGGGAACGTCTTCCCACAATGATCGCCGGATAGCAGCATTAGCATTGTTACAGAAAGGATAGTCTTGATCCCTGACATGAACGGACTGATCGGGAAACCAATTAGCAAATATCTGGTTTTCCGAATACTTGGTTGTTTCGTTACCGCGTTGTTTTCCGTAGGTTAAAGCAATCTTAGGATCTTTAAAGGGAGCTAACAGCTTTTCAATCCAATCTTGGTAGATGGGATAAACGTGAGCACTGGCAATAACGATGAATTCCCCGGTGGCAACCTGACATCCAAGGTTAAGGGCTCGCCCAAAGGAAAACTCTTCCGGTTTGATGGATAATAGTTTGACTCGATAGCGGGATGCAATGGATGGAGTGGCATCAGTAGAACCTGAGTCAACAACAATGATTTCTACATCTTGGATTGTCTGCTGCATGATGCCACTGAGCAGACGACCGATGTGTTCTTCTTCGTTATAGCAACGAATGATAATGGATATTTCAGGCACTTTGCTTAACTATAATGCGGTTTATAGTACAGCGTTAAGTATGTAGCAATTCTCAGCGACGTTTGAGGTGCTTTCGTCCTGGGTTTTAGGGAGCAGGGAGCAGGGAGCAGGGAAGAGGTAAGACGGAAGAGGCAAGAGGCAAGAGGCAAGAGGCAAGAGTGAAAAAATGCTGTGTACCTAATAGTTATGAAAAACGCTGTATAGTGTTTTGTTAATCCAAAAAACATTAGCATAATGGTTATTTTTGTATTGGTATTTTTAAGATAAACTTACTTTTTGTTTAGGTAAAACCGGTTGAGGTTTATTGGATTTTTAAACTCAAAAATTCCCCATCACCAGTAGATCAATATCACTGTAAGCAAATGTGCGCAAGGCATCTTCTGGTGTATTCACAATTGGTTCACCCCGTAAATTGTAGGAAGTGTTTAAGAGGATGGGGATTCCAGTTGCCTCACCAAATTTTTCGATTACTTGATAATAGAACGGGTTAGATTCTTGGCGAATAGCTTGTAGGCGACCTGTGCCATTATGGCAGACAGCTTGAATTTGCTCTTGCTTATCTTCAAGAATTGGTGCCACCATCTGCATATAGCGAGGCAGATATTGGTTTTGTAAATTAGAACCGGAAAAATAATGATTTACCTGTTCGGCTAAGATAACTGGTGCAAAAGGACGAAATGGTTCTATAAATTTAATTTTGGTATTGACAATTTCCTTCATTTATAGTTGGCGTGGATCGGCTACAATCGAGCGGTTTCCTAATGCTCTTGGACCCCATTCACCACGCCTTTCAGGGGTAGGTTTTTAATAAACTGGAAAAAAACGCGATGCTCTTAAACAGCGGCTAAGGGAACACAGCCATGAAGAAGAATCAAGATTACCAAAAATGGTTGAGGACAGTGACTAAAAAAATGCCCCATCTGAGCTTTCCTCAAGCAGTGGTTTTAGGGATGTGGAGTTTTGGCATTGTGATGACCGGCTCTTGTGGACTGACCACAGTGGCAGTTTTTCTAGCGGCCTTGCTCGGCAAAAAAGAAAACACTGTACGTCAACAGTTGCGGGAGTGGTACAGAAATCAGCAAGACAAAAAAGGGGATAAACGAGCTGAACTTGATGTCACCAGCTGTGCAAGCCCCACTCCTGCAATGGGTGTTAAATGGATGGCCTCCCCAGAAAAAATCGATGGTTTTAGCTCTTGATGCTTCGTTCCTTTTGTTGCCGATTTACCCTCTTAGTTGTGAGGGTTGTCTATCGCGGCTGCGGTATTCCTGTGGCTTGGAAAGTGATCGAAGCCAAGGCTAAAGGCAGTTGGCAACCCTATTGGCTGGATTTACTCTCCCACCTTACAAACACAATTCCCCAGGACTGGTTAGTTTTGGTGATGGCTGACCGAGGACTGTATGCCAAGTGGCTCGTGCGTTGCAATTCAACAACAGGGTTGGCATCCGTTTTTACGAATTAACCAACTTCGACAGTTTCATCCGGTGGGTCAACCCAGCTTTGTTCCTTTAACCACAGTGGTGACCCAGAACGGTCAAAGCTGGTCAGGTCGAGTAACTTGCTTTTCTAGCAATCCCCTCAGTTGTACCTTGCTGGCTCGATGGGACTCTGGGTACTCAGATCCTTGGTTGATTGTCACCGATCTCGACCCAGATCAAGCTGAGGGTTGATGGTATCGAATGGGTTCTTGGATTGAGTGTCTCTTCAAGGATACGTTGGCGGGGAGGTTGGCAATGGCACCAGACGAAAATGACTGACCCCCAAAGGGCTGAGCGTCATTGGTTGGCAATTGCCATCGCCACCTTGTGGGTCGTCAGTGTTGGAGGGGAATCTGATCCTGATCTATCCTTCAACGACTCACAACAGTTACCGGCAACCCCTGTCGAGAGTCAAAACTCTGACACCGGTACACCGAAACCCCGTGTTTTGAGCTGTTTTCGTCGGGGCAAGTTAGCTGATTCTTGCTGCTCTACTCAATCATCTTCCGTTACCTATCGGTCAATTTTTTCCCGATTTTTCTCCAAGTATTCCTTTTCTATCCTCAGCCCTTTATCTTAAAAACCTACCCTTGAAAGAAGGTAGGGTCGCCTTAATCAATAAGTTTCAACCAAAGGTGCCCTTGACCCGTAATTAAATTCGCCACGGGTCGCACCTCTTTTATGCATAGCCTGCCAACCCTAAAGGCGACCCTATCCTTACGGTAACTTCAAGACGCTCACCCTACCGGGTAGAGCGCGGGGCTTCTCGCGGTTCGGCTAACGAAGGCACCAGCTTAATTTATATCCCACAAAGCGCTAAAATAAGCCAGTGACCCTCCCTGTCCTATTCATAGGATTGGGAGTATCAAGCTCGAAACTGATACAATGCCCAAGACTTACACCGTCGAATTTAATCACAAAGGCAACACATACACTATAGAGGTGCCAGAGGATCAAAAAATTCTTGAAGCTGGCCATGGGGCGGGGATAGATTTACCCAGTTCCTGCACCGCTGGAGTCTGTACCACTTGCGCTGCCAAACGAGTAGCAGAAGGCAGTGTAGACCAAGCCGATGGCATGGGTTTAGGCCCAGAACTCCAAGCAGAAGGGTATGTGCTGCTGTGTGTAGCTTATCCCCGCTCTAACCTCAAATTTGACACCGAAAAAGAAGATGAAGTGTACGACCGGCAGTTTGGTCAGCCGTGATCAGGTCTTTGCTGCTATATAATCAAATACCATTAGCCTAATAGCTAGACGTAATGGTTAGATAAATTAGCTAAACCGCGAGAAGCCCCACATCTCAATACGTAGTATGAGTGTGGGATGAATCGCGGACAGGGTATGCACGGATCAAAGGATAGAGCTATTAAACTCCTAATCAACTCAGATGAGATCATTCCTATAGGATTGGCATCTTGTTCCGGTTGTCTTTTCTCAAAATCAGTAATTCTAATTGTTAACTTTTTATTTTTAATAATGTCTTGCCAAATGATCGTAGGCATGCTCTAATCATAATAGGTCGAGCCAACTTGAGGCAAGTCAAAGTGAGAATAGCGTATCAGTACCGGCTAAAACCAACAAAACAGCAAAAAGCCAAGATAGATCATTGGCTGTCAATGCTTTGCGCTCAATATAACTACTTGCTAGCTGAGCGGTTTAGTTGGTACGAGCAAAATCGTTGCTCAATTAATGCTTGTCCCCTGGTTTGTCACCTTCCTAAACTAAGAGAGAATCCGGATTACTACAGTCAGAAGAAAACTCTACCAAATCTCAAGAAAACTCATCCTTGGTACAAAGAAATTCATTCTCAGGTACTTCAGGATGTAGTCAAAAGAGTTAAATTAGCCTTTGATCGGTTTATCAAAGGGGATAGTAGTGGTAGAAGAAGTGGGAGACCTAGATTTAAAAAACTACACCGCTACCGTACCTTTACTTACCCTCAGATGAAAGAAGGGTGCTTAAAATACAACCTGATCAACCTACCAAAAATAGGGAAAATTAAAGTTGTACTACATCGCCCTATTCCTAATGGATTCAAGATAAAGACAGCTTCGATTACCAAAAAGTGTGATGGATATTATCTGGTTTTGTCTCTAGAAGACAAAAGTGTACCTGAGGTTAAACCTGACCTTAATCCTGACTCAATAGTCGGCATTGATGTTGGCCTTAAGGAGTTTTTAACTACCTCCGAAGGCGAGACAATAGAGATTCCTCAGTACTACCGAAAATCTCAAAAAAGATTGAAGGTTATCCAGAAAAGGGTATCTCGACGGGTGTTGGGAGGCAGTAACAGACTCAAAGCTATTAAGCAACTTGGTAGACAGCACAAAAAAGTAGCGGATAAACGGAAAGACTTCCATTTTAAGACCGCCAATTATTTGCTGTCAAAATATGACGTGATTGCTCATGAAAAGTTAAATGTAAAGGGACTGGCTAAATCCCGATTGGCTAAATCTGTGTTGGATGCTGGGTGGTCAAGCTTTCTGACAATCCTGGCAAGCAAAGCCTTAAATGCTGGCTTGTTGGCGATTCCGGTAAGTGCTCAGAATACTTCACAGAATTGCTCCAATTGCGGCAAAAAAGTTTCCAAAAAGCTGCATGTCCGTTGGCACGATTGTCCTCACTGCGGTTGTAGTTTGGACAGAGACCACAATGCAGCAATAAATATAAAAAATAGAGCGGAAGGGCAGTCCGTTCTTAAAGCCCAGCGCCTCCTAAGGAATGCCCGGATTGGCTGGGAAGCTTACACTGAACCTGTAAGGTCAGTGTAGGAGCTGTCACGATAATCTCATTATCTTAATCAGAATTAGGGAGAAAATAATGACAACCCATTTCATTACTGCAGAAATTGACCTCCAAGAGTCCCCTAAAGAACTGCACCAAGCCATTGAAGCAGAACTACAAGAACGGGGAGAACCCCTGCGCTGGGCAGTTACTCATGTAGACCCTGAGCAGGAAAAAGCTACGGTAGAGGCTATTGTAACAAAATCACCGAATAGTAAGTGAATCAGCGTCCCTATACCGTTGTTTTAATTATTCCTACTGGTGTAGGAGCGTCGATTGGTGGCTATGCCGGGGATGCCTTGCCAGTGGCTAGAGCGATCGCACAAGTTTGCGATCGCTTAATCACCCATCCCAATGTCCTCAATGGTGCCCAGTTGTACTGGAACTTACCCAACGCCTTCTATGTAGAAGGCTATGGACTTGACAAATTTGCCGCTGGATGCTGGGGATTACGCCCTGTACATCAGAACCGAGTGGGATTACTCCTGGATCAGGGGATTGAACCGGAACTACGTTTGAGACACCTACAAGCAGCAGATGCCACCAGAGCTACCCTAGGACTGAATATAACCGACTACGTAGTCACAGATGCTCCCTTAAATGTAGAACTGCGCACAGCAGCATCTGGAGCGAGTTGGGGAACAATTGGAAATCCCGATAGTTTATTGCGAGCAGCCCAAGTCCTGATTGAGCAAGCCGGAGCAAATGCGATCGCAGTAGTCGTGCGTTTTCCCGATGACATGGGTAGTCAAGCATTGCAAGATTACCGTCATGGCCGAGGCGTAGACCCCCTCGCTGGTGCTGAAGCCATTATCAGTCACTTGATTGTTCGTACCTTTCAAATTCCCTGTGCTCATGCACCAGCATTGATGCCTTTGCCCATCGATCCTAATTTGTCACCTCGTTCAGCAGCAGAGGAATTGGGCTATACCTTCTTACCCTGTGTTTTAGTAGGATTGAGTCGCGCTCCCCAATTTGTCGTCAACCAAAAAAATTCCCCCTCCTCCCTTGCTAATCCAGATTCTCAAACTATTTCCTCAAAACCAGGGAAAATCTGGGCTGATGATGTAGATGCGATTGTGATACCAGCAACCGCCTGTGGTGGTAGTGCAATGTTAAGCTTTAGCCAGTTGCAAACCCAAATCATTGCTGTTGAAGAAAACCAAACTACTATGGAAGTGCCTCCAGAACCTTTGGGAATTAAAGCAATACGAGTAAACTCATATTTAGAGGCTCTAGGCTTGCTGGTTAGCCATCGTGCTGGGATCAGTCCTAAAGCTCTGAGTCCATCCCTATCATCCCTGCGTCGCTTAAATTTTTGTGACAAAACAAATTCCCGATAATCCCGAACTTGAACCCCTAACCCGCATCCAAGTACTAGTGGCAATGGGTATAACTGCCGTAGTCTTACTAATCTTTGCCAAGCTATGGCTGCAACTAGGCAAGCTGACTCTCCTCCCCATCAAATTTACCCCCAATGCCCTAGTTATAGGACTAGCCATGGGGTTGGGAATTACTGGAGCCAGTGGCTTAGTGTATCGTCTTTGGCCAGCTTATCGCCAGAGTGCAGAAGTATACCTAAAGTTAATTCTCAAGCCCCTAATCATACCAGATTTAATGTGGCTAGGACTGTTGCCCGGTATGAGTGAAGAATTACTGTTTCGGGGTGTCATGTTGCCAGCAGTAGGGTTGAATGCTATCGGTATCATAGCCTCCAGTATGCTATTTGGGATTTTGCATCTAAGCGGTATCCAACAATGGCCCTATGTAGTTTGGGCAACCCTTGTTGGTTTGCTTCTCGGGTATAGTGCGGTAGCAACAGACAACTTACTCGTACCAATTGTAGCTCATATCGTGACCAACTTTGTCTCTAGCTTGGTATGGAAATTAGGTAATCTAGAAAATACAACATAGACTATAAAAGACTATTAAATTTAATTAAAAATTAAATAAAAATTAAAAATTAAATAAAAATTAACAACTAAATAACAATTAAATAATAATCCTCAATAAATTGTGATAATTTTTCTGCCCTGTTCCCTACTCCCTACTCCCTACTCCCTACTCCCTACTCCCTACTCCCTACTCCCTACTCCCTTTCCTAAATAACAATTAAGAATTGATTAATGCGATCGCTTCGACTAGAATCCGATGTTCTTGGACTTGAATCCGGGCA
>NZ_JAAHFV010000221.1:0-11036 GCF_010672755.1 Moorena sp. SIO1F2 | reverse complement strand
TATTGTGAATTAAAGCTAGAGATACATTTAACATGACTAAATTGCTAAATTATCTATGAATTCAGTAAATCAGCAATTCAGGGTTATTTCTCACCTACTTACTGTTCAAATGGTCAGTTAACCAAGGCTCTCTAGCTTTAATTCACAATCAAGGAGTATCCCATGGTAAAACAAATGTGCTGGTTATCGAGCTTTGGTAGCAATGAACCAAAAATGTTGCACTTGCGGACTTCCCCTTATGAGGCTTGGCGTCCGTACACAGCTTTTCCCCAATATGCTGTCCCAGATTATCCAGTACCTGGCGGTTCTAAAGGCTGGGCAACCTATCAGAAACTAAGACTCTCAGACTGGGTTTTGGTTCCTAGTGACAATGAAAATATGGATTATAAAGCAAGTTAATAATTTAGTAATAAATGAAGAATGTAGAATTAAGAATGTAGAATGTAGAATGTAGAATGTAGAATGTAGAATGTAGAATGGAGAATGGAGAATGGAGAATGGAGAATGGAGAATGGAGAATGGAGAATGGAGAATGGAGAATGGAGAATGGAGAATGGAGAATGGAGAATGGAGAATGGAGAATGGAAGAATTCTTAATTCTTAATTCTTAATTCTTAATTCTTAATTCTTAATTCTTAATTCTTAATTCTTAATTCTTAATTCTTAATTCTTCAACAGTTAAACTAATTACTTGACTAGATAAGGACTGGTTAACTTATCTAACTGTTGCACTAACAAGCTAAGGAATAAACCGACATCAGTGACAACACCAACAGATTCTACTGAACCGCGATCGCTTAATTTTGTCACTACGGCGGGGTTAATATCCACACAGACCATCTTCACTCCGGCTGGAGTCATATTCCCGACGCCAATAGAATGGAGCATAGTAGACAGCATCAAGATCATATCTGTCCCTTCCAATAACTTGGCATACTCTTGTTGTGCTTTAATCAAATCCATCTGGGTATCTGGCAGAGGACCATCATCTCGGATGGAACCGGCTAGGACAAATGGTACGTTATTGCGGACGCATTCATACATCACCCCTTTAGTTAATACACCCTGTTCTACAGCTTGGGCAATACTACCGCAGCGACGGATAGTATTGATTACCTTGAGATGGTGTCGGTGTCCACCATGGACAACTACTCCTCGTTTCATATCCACACCCAAAGAGGTTCCCATCAGGGATTGCTCGATGTCATGAACTGCGATCGCATTTCCCCCTAACAGCGCCTGAACATACCCAAGTCGAATCAAACTGGATAAATGTTCACTACCGCCAGTGTGAATTACCACAGGTCCTGCTGTCACTACTACTCTGCCCCCTTGGTCTCGGATTTGGCGCAGCTCCCAGGCAATTTGTTCCACTACTAATTCTACCCGGCGCTCACTAGAGACCCCAGATGCCATAAAACTAAATTCTTGCTGATTGCGTTGTTCACGGGATTGAGTTTTGCGCACCGTGCGGATTCCTTCTACTCCCACGATCACCTGCTCTCCAACTTCCAAATCCCGCAGCACTTTACAACGAGCGATTACACCGTCTGGGGTTTCAGTTATTGCGATCGCACCATCCATGCGTTGATGTTGTACCTTCACCCACTCACAATTTACCCGTACTTCCGTCGGATAAATGGTAGTAACATAAAAGTCATCAGGAGCAACCCCTGCTTGAGTAACAGGTTCCAAGTTAGCATCACACACCTCTTGGGCAGGAGTGACAGCTCCTAGATCAATCAGCTTAGTCATAATCTCTGCCATCACCTCATGATCTGGTGCAGAGACTTTCAGTTCAGCATTAGAGGTGCTTTGCCGCTGTGTTCCTAGGTCGAAGTTAAGTACCTGGAAGCTACCCCCACCTCCTACAATTAAATCCAAGGCACGGCTGATGATACCAGAATCAAGCAAATGACCTTCCAAACGAATAATGCGACTTTCAACCGGTTGATTGCCATGGATTTCACTGCGGACTGGTTCAGTTACCCGTAAGGTTAGGCATTTAGCAGCACCACCAGCTTTGAGAAATTCCGTCAAGGGGGTTTCAATCACCTCAAACCCAGCTTGACCGAGCCGATCTTTCAAGCGATCGCTAACTTTGTTCATCACTACAAGTTGATCAATATTGACCGCATTGCAAGCAAAGTTCACTGCATCAGCTTCCTCTATGGCGATTCGTTTTTCCGGTGCTACCCGCATTTCGATTAAGCGGTTGGAATAGGCATCAAATGCTGGGGGATAGTAGAGTAAATAGCCACCACTCAGGGGACAGAAGCAAGTGTCCAAGTGATAGAAACGTTGATCCATTAGGCGCAGGGACACAACTTCAATATCTAGCCATTTAGCAAGGTATGGATGGGAATCAAGTTCTGAGCGGAAGCCATAGCCAGCCCACAGCCAACGCCCTTCCCGGTCTAGCAGAGCATCCCCAGCTCCTTCAAACGGTAAGTCTTGAGGAAGTTCATAGACAGTGTAGCCATTGTGATCAAACCATTCTTTGAAATAAGGTTCTTCCCCCTGGCGCTCTTTGTGGAGGAAGCGGCTAAGCACCACATTCTTGCCCAAGACTAATCCAGCATTGGCTGTAAATACCATATCTGGCCAACCGGATTGAGGAGAAACTAAATCGACTAGGGCATGCTCTTTGATGACATAGTGAAGTTTTTGCCACTGTTCTACAGCGCGATCCCTCGATGACTTGTGAATATTTCCCTCCATCCAGGGATTAATCACATAATCCACATCGTAGTGGTCAGGGGGACACATGAGGAAGCGAATTGATTCTGTCATAGTCGATTTCTGATCTGGTAGATACCTACACGACCAAGGTAAGTCAGCAATCACACCAATGTCACGACAATTTGCCATTGACAGGGGGGTAAGTTAAGTTGGTGGATTAATCTTAAAGATTTTATCCATAAACTTATTATTATACCATGAAAAAAATATTTATAACTAGACTGAAGCGAATTCTGCTTACCACCAGCATCAGTATTGTGAGCGTGCCACTGTTGATCTATGGCGGATTGCTGGTCAAGCGTCCGCTTCCCACCGACAAGCAGCAACAACTGTTCCAAGGCATCGTATATCAAAGAGATGCTCGGAAATCCCCCCGTCCGCTGATGGTACATACTGTTACCATAGACCTAAGCGCACCAGGAATTAAACTGTTAGTAACACCAGGAAATAAAGTCGATAAAAACGAATTTGCTGCCCGGACTACCTCGGAATTTGTGCGGGAGTTTAAGTTACAATTAGCTATTAATGGTAGTTTCTTTTATCCTTTTCGGCAGTATCCACCGAAGTCCTATCCTAAAACTGGTGATCCGGTCATAGTACAAGGCCAAGTTATCTCTGAGGGGAAATCCTATGCTCCACCAAAATCAACTTCCTCAGTACTTTGTATTTCAAAGTTTGTCCAAGCTCAAATTTATGCTCAAATTTATCAAAACCGTTGTCCTATAGGCACATCGGAGGGACTAGCGGGTAGAGAAATTTTACTAAAAGAAGGAAAACCAGCAGTATTGGGAGGTCGTGGCGGTGAGAACCTATTCTCTCCCCGCACTGCTGTGGCTATTGATAAATCAGGCAAAACTTTGTGGTTAATTATTGTTGATGGTCGCCAGCAATTTTACAGCGAAGGAGTTAGTTTGGCTGAGTTGACTACTATTATTAAAGAATTAGGAGCCGATAGCGCCCTCAATTTGGATGGGGGTGGTTCCAGCACTCTCGTAATAGCAAATAAGACTAAGTTACGGGTATTAAATTCACCGATTCAGACTCGTATTCCTACGCGCCAACGTCCAGTTGCTAACCATCTGGGCATCTATGCTTTACCGGTAGAGAATAGGGAGTAGGGAATAGGGAATAGGGAGTAGGGAGTAGGGAGTAGGGAGTAGGGAGTAGGGAAAAAAATATCACCATTAATTTATGATTTTTATAGCTATTTTATCCCCAAAGATAGTAGTTAATAAACCCCATTAATATAATACAGTTTAAATGCACAATATACCAATCCTAAATGAATTGTGATAATTTTTGTTCCCTGTTCCCTGTTCCCTGTTCCCTTTGGTATAGCTTAGAGCATGAAAAAATTAAATATAACTAGACTTAAGCGAATTATGGTTATCACCAGCATCAGTATTGTGAGCGTGCCAGTTTTGATCTATTGCGGATTGCTGCTCAAGCGTCCGCTTCCCACCGACAAGCAGCAACAACTTTTACCAGGCATTTTTTATCAAAGAGATGCTCGCAAATCACCCCGTCCGCTCATAGTACATACTGTGACCATAGACCTAACAACACCAGGGATTAAACTATTAGTAACACCAGGAAATACCATCAATAAAAACGAATTTGCTGCCCGGAATACTTCGGAATTTGTGCGGGAGTTTAACTTACAATTAGCTATCAACGGTAGTTTCTTTTATCCTTTTCGGGAGTATCCACCTAACTCCTATCCTAAATCTGGTGATCCGGTCAAAGTAGAAGGGCAAGTTATCTCTGATGGAAAATCCTATGCTCCTCCAAAATCAAAAAATTATTCAGTGCTGTGTATTTCAAAGCTTCTCCAAGTTCAAATCTATCAAAACCGTTGCCCTCTAGGCACATCTGAGGGATTGGCGGGTAGAGAAATTTTACTAAAGGAAGGGAAGCCAGCAGTATTGGGAGATAGTACAGATGAAAAACTATTGTATCCCCGCACTGCTGTGGCTATTGATAAATCAGGCAAAACTTTGTGGTTAATTATTGTTGATGGTCGCCAGCGCTTTTACAGTGAAGGGGTTACTTTGGCTGAATTAACTAGTATTATTCAAGAATTAGGAGCCGATAGCGCCCTCAATTTGGATGGGGGTGGTTCCACCACTCTGGTAGTAGCAAATAATACAAATAAGCTAAGAGTATTAAATTCACCGATTCAGACCCGTATTCCTACGCGCCAACGGGCAATTGCTAACCATTTGGGCATCTATACTTTACCGATAGATGTGTTGAACAACCTCCCATTAATCCAGGACGAAAGGATCTCAACCAATTTACAACTACTATATCTTTTGCTAATGATAGTTGCTCTATAGCAGTGCTAAATGATTCGTGAAATGTAGTGGCCGAAGCGAACGTGATAGCCTCGTCTTAGCCGAATCCCCATAACCATTGCCCAGCAATGATTTTAATATTTACAGATTTTTTGAATAACTTAGAATTGGTATATAGTAAATTGCTTGTGGTATTCTAATCAAGGCAATCGGATTAAATTACAGTAATGCTTAATACAGATTTACTTGATCAAGAAGTTCAGTCACTTTTTCAAAGGATACGGACTAACTTAACTTTACCTGAGTGTCCTCCCGAAAGGTTAGAATACTATATCAAAGAGCATAGTGGATTTTCCCGGCACAATCCTATGCTCCTGTCTGTAGCTTCTGAGAATTCTCAATCTGCTCCTGCCATATCTGTGGAATTACAGCGAAACTCTGATGAAGAAAGTGGAGCTTCTGGTGAAGAGTCCCATTTTGCTATCTATACCGATGGGCTTCGAGAGTCATTCCAATTTAAGGTGGATGAGTATGTGCTCTCAGTAGAAACTAAGGGTTTCCTGGAAACTATGCTTGACCTTTGTAAGTCAGGCTCTGCGAGTAAAATCTGTGGTGTTTTTTATGCAACTGAGGCAGGTGCTATTCCAGAGTTAGAGCTAGTTCGCAATCTAACCGATTTGTACTCAACGTCTCAGGAGAACTGTCAACCCTCAGAAAAATTGACATACTTCTTCGATCTTCATCTCAATGGAGTAGAACAGGAACATAAAGATGGTCTGGGTACCTTTATTAACCACTACGAACAACATAGTTTAAACTTAAGTGAAATCCATGAGGGTTTCTCTGATTCTATAGCAGCAATGGATACCTGGTGGAATAATCTAAAACAGGCAGTTATAGCTAACAATTAATTAATCAATTAATTCAAGAGGATCGACTGATTGTCCTATTTTAAAATAGGGAATTCCACTCGCAAGTCGTTTCCATCGTTATCAGGCAAAGCCTCCGATCAGACACTTCTAGGTAGAGCCTAAAAACGAGAGTTAAGTTATGGATAAAGCAGAGAATAGGTGATTATTCTATGCTACATAAACTGTTATGGATTTAAACTATAGCTAATAAGGGATTTGGTGCAGGCGTTAATCATCGCAGATAAATAAATAACCCCAGAAAAAGAAGTTATCTCTTTTGATTATAATTTTTGCCTAATTTTAGGCATTGAGATGTACCCGGAAACAGTGGCGTTTCCTTACAGTAGTTAGCTTCCTTAGAAGCTATCACCCACTACCCACTACCCACTACCCACTAGCAAAGACACTATTAATTATGGGTAATTTAATGGACATAATATAACTACATGACAGATCAGTTCGAGTCAACAGAAGAGCAGTTTTCCCAAACCCTAATGATCATGGCGATCGCTGCTTTATTTTTCGCTTTAATATTTCTATCTTCAACACCAATCTTCATCCGATTCAGTGAGCGTGAAATCTCTGCGAGCGCTACAGCATTTAATCGCTTCTGGATTAGTACCACACTCTTGGGTCTGTGGAAAGGACTCCAAGGGTTACGCTGCCGAATTTCTCTTGATAAACCGATAACACAAGATTATTTGCCTGACTCAGGTTGGGTGTGGGGCGGATTGCTAGGAGTCGGGATTTTTTTCTCTGCTGACATCATCATCTGGGCTTGGTCATTAACTCAAACCAGCGTCGCCAACGCAACTCTACTGGCTAATCTCACGCCAGTGTTTACCATTTTAGGGGGATGGCTGGTATGGAAAAGAGGCTTTGAAAGCAAATTCCTGATGGGAATGAGCCTCGCCATGGCAGGAGCGATCGCAATTGGACTAGAAGACTGGCAAATCACCACTGGCAAAGTAGAGGGGGATATTGCTGCCATACTGGCTTCAATCACTTTTGCTGTCTATCTATTGATTCTCGAAAGACTCCAAACCAGGCTTAAAGCAACCACCATCTTGTTTTGGAGTTCTGCGATCGCTACCGTGTTTAGCCTACCTATCGCCCTACTGAGTGGAGATAACCTGTTTCCCTATTCCTGGCAGGGATGGAGTGCTATTCTTTGCTTTGCTTTAGTCTGTCAGATCTTGGGTCAATGGCTGCTGGTATATAGCCTCGATCACTTTTCCTCAGGATTTGTTGCTGTTTTTTTGTTATTAGAACCGGTCCTAGCAGCTATCGGTGCCTGGATACTCTTCTACGAACAATTGAGTCTTTTTAACTGGATTGCTTTTGGAGTTGTTTTGGGTGGCATCTATTTGGCACTATCTAGTGAATACAAATCACCTACTTAGTGAAGGTTCAACAGTGAAAATTGACAGAGAGTTAAGATAGCATAAATAAAACAAAAAAAATGTTTATTATGATCAACAACTTTCCACCAAATTACTATAATATTTTACTCGGAAATTAACTGTCACGAGTACTCAAGCATGGTAGACAAAAAAAAGCTCCTGGAAGACACCATGACTTTATTACTGTCAGTAACCCCAGATACATCTTTGGGTAAACTGTTAAACCTTTGTTTAGCAGCTAAGGCAGATCCAAATATCAGCAAAAGTGCCCGTGAATTTGCTGTAGAACTTCTCGAAGATCCTAGCAAGATTTACTCTTGGACGATGGATGTTATAGGCAGCGATGCCAACTATACCGATGGAGAGTGGGAGGCTTTGAATGATATGAAACTTGATGATACTGATGCCTTTGTAGCGGACTTCCAGTCGGAGTTGGAAAGTCTGGACTTAGATTAAGGTCAGAGGCTATCGATGCAGGGTGAAGGGTTAAGGATTCAGGTGGGCAGAGGTCTAATCATCAATAATAATGTTGACTATAAACATATTATCAACACTCAACCTTGGCTTTTCGGCCACGCTACCGAAACAACCTACCCTTCACCGAAGGCCAAAGGCGAAAAACTTTCAACCTTCAACCTTCAACCTTCAACCTTCAACCTTCAACCTTCAACCTTCAACCTTCAACCTTCAACCTACACCCTTCACCATTACTTTACCCTAACAATCATCCCTTCTTTGACTATAAACGCGCCATCAAACACTTCTTTGACTTCCACTGCTAGGTTGTCGAGAAAATCATCACAGTGATTGGGTTCGTGGTGGAAGATAGCCAGTTTCTTAACACCAGCAGCTTCTGCGAGCTTCACCCCTTCCTGCCAGGTGGAATGTCCCCAACCTACTTTGGGAGATTTGGGGTCGTGGTATTCTTCATCGGTATACATAGCATCGTAGATTAACATATCAGCATCACGGGCTAGATACACCACATTTTGATCAAGGCGGTCGGGAAAATGTTCTGTATCGGTGCAGTAGCACACGGAATGCCCTTGCCAGGTTACGCGATAGCCAATAGCACCATTAGGATGATTTAAAGGAGCAGTTTCTATGGTAATATCTTTTATGGTGATAGTGTTATGACCTGCTTCTAAGTCATAGAACTTCAAATCTGCCTTGACTTTGTTAGTAGGAACTGGAGCATTCAAGTGTAAGACCCGCTCCTTGAAGTGTTTCTCCATGCACTCCCCGGGGGGAGCTGCGCCATAAATATGTAAAATGTTCCCTTCCACAAAGACTGGAATGAAAAATGGCACGCCTTGAATATGATCCCAGTGGTAGTGAGTAAAAAACCAATAAGCTTCAATGGGTAACTGCTGCTTAAGGCTTTTTCCCAGCAACCGCAAGCCAGTACCACCATCGAAAATCAGGCGTAACCCAGCCACTTGCATCTCTACACAAGACGTATTGCCGCCATATTGAATTGTGTCCTGTCCAGGGCTAGGTATACTGCCTCGGACTCCCCAAAATTTAACCGAAAACTCGGAGGAAGTGCTTATCTTCATTGGTAAGTTAATGCTTCAAAGTACCGCACTGACCCTGATGACGCAACAGGTGATCGCACAATACCAAAGCAACCATTGCTTCTACCATAGGTACGGCCCTGGGTAAAACACAAGGGTCGTGACGTCCTTTAGCAGCTAGAATGGTTTCTTCACCAGTAGTGGTGACAGTACGTTGTTCTTTGCGGATGGTAGCAGTGGGTTTAAACGCTACTCTAATAATAATAGTCTCGCCATTACTAATGCCACCTTGAATGCCACCGGAGCGATTTGTAACAGTGCGCACTCCACCGGTTTCGTCTGTGTAAAATTCATCATTATGCTCACTGCCGGTAAGTAGAGTGCCCCCAAAGCCAGAGCCAATCTCGAAACCTTTACTAGCTGGTAGGGACATCACCCCTTTGGCTAAATCCGCTTCTAGCTTATCAAAGACTGGCTCTCCCAAGCCTTTGGGTATATGGCGAGCCACACATTCTACTACACCCCCAACGGAATCACCGCTACGTCCAGTTTCTTCAATCAGTTCAATCATCCGTTCAGCACATTCTGAATCAGGGCAACGAACAATATTACTTTCTACCTGGTCTTGAGTAACGGTGTTGGAGTCTACGATACCTTCTAAGGTTTTGATACGCTTGACGTAGCCAATGATTTCTACACCAGCAGCTTGCTGGAGAATTTTTTTTGCGATCGCACCCGCTGCCACTCGCCCGATGGTTTCCCGGGCTGAAGAACGTCCTCCCCCCTGCCAGTTCCGAATGCCATACTTAGCATCATAGGTAGCATCAGCATGGGAAGGCCGATACGTCTTTTGCATCTCGCTATAGTCTTGGGGCCTAGTGTCTTTATTGCGCACCATAATCATAATTGGTGTGCCTAGGGTTTTGCCCTGAAATACTCCTGAAACAATTTCACAAGTATCAGTTTCTTTACGAGGAGTAGTAATCTTACTCTGACCCGGACGCCTGCGGTCTAAATCTACCTGAATTTCTGCCGCAGAAATTTCCAATCGCGGTGGACAGCCATCAATGACTACCCCAACCCCACCCCCGTGGGATTCTCCGAATGTAGTGATTCGAAACAGATGTCCAAAGGTATTGCCCATAGTTCCTGCTTTAGTAGTGCTCTAATGGTAGTACTTAGTTATTTTATGAAACCACGACTTGCTATGCCTTTAGCCTACTCGAGTCCATTCCCATCCCCTGTCGGTTTGAACACTGCCCAAACCTCAGATCACCTCCGTTTCTTTCCCTGATCCGACCTTCTCTATTCCCTACCTGCAGCGCTATAAATTTTAACTAACTTTTCAACAATCCCAATTTTTCCTGCAGAGCGTGACGCATAATATCCACTGGTGGAGTTTGTCCTAACCAAATTTTGAAAGCTGCTGCTCCCTGTTGCACCAGCATTTCCAATCCATCAATAGCGTACGCGCCCTGTTCCTTGGCTTGTCTTAAAAACTGAGTGGGATTAGGAGTATAAATCAAGTCATAAGCGATCGCATTTTCTGGCAACCTAGCCATGGTTACCTGATCCACAGGAGACTGCTCGACCTTGGGATACATTCCCACAGGAGTAGCATTAACTAACAAATTGGCTTGAGCCAGGAGTTCCGGTAGTTGTTGCCAAGGATGAGTATGAATAGTAATAGCAAGGTCAGAATTAATCCAGCTTTGCTTAAATTGACCTAACTTGTCCTGATTGCGGCCAAGCACATGAATCTCAGTACAACCGAGTTCGGCACAACCCACTACTACGGCTCGTGCTGCACCACCACACCCCAAAATGACTACAGTAGTTTGACTCCAATCCCGGTTATACCGTTTCAACGGGGAGATAAATCCTTCGATATCGGTATTCGTACCAATCCAACCGATATCGGTGCGATACACAGTATTCACTGCTCCCACCCCTTGAGCCACTGTTGAAATTTCCGACAACAAGGGGATGATAGTCTGCTTGTGGGGAATGGTGATACTGAAGCCCACTAGACCAATCGCCTCAAAACCAGCGATCGCATTTTTCAAATCTGCTGATTTTACCGGTAAGGGTAGGTAGACATAATCCACATCCAAGGATGCGATCGCTCGGTTATGCATCAGTGGTGATAAAGAATGTTCCACTGGA